>JAYEMC010000100.1:0-4516 GCA_034717935.1 Pseudomonadota bacterium
CCACCTTCTCCCTGGCCTGTATTTTTGCCCCGGTTATCTTTATGGGAGGCATAATCGGCCGTTTCTTTACCGCCTTTGCCGTGGTTGTAACCGTGGGCGTTCTGGTCTCGCTCTTTATCTCCGTCACTCTCACGCCCATGCTCTGCTCCCGTTTTTTAAGCGGTAAAGAGAAAACCGGCAAGTTCTACAACTTATGGGAATCCGTTTTTCTGGCGCTGGAAAAAATCTATAGCAAAAGTTTAGCTTTTGCCTTACGTTTTCGCTGGTCGATGATCGCCCTGACCATTGCCGTAATCTGGATCTCTCTGCCGCTATTCGGAAAAATCGATAAGAGTTTTATACCGCATGAAGATAAAGGAAAATTTGTAATTACGCTAAAAACCCCCTTAGGCTCATCTATTAATTACACCAACGACCGCCTGGCTGAGGTCGAGAAGATACTGGAAACCCACCTAGAAATAGAGTCCTATCTCTCTTCGATCGGCAGCGATACCACCGGTCAGGTTTCAAAGGGCGAGATTTTTGTCCGCTTGACCCCGTTTGCAGAGCGCACCCTGAGACAACATGAACTGATTACCATTTTACGAAAAGAGCTGGCCGGGATTCCCGGAGTTCAGGCTTTTCCTTCGCCGGTCTCCATAATCAGCGGTACCCGGGGAGAACCTCTACAGTTTAACCTCTCCGGGCCGAAACTTGGCCGGGTTGCGGATCTGGCTCATAAATTGAACCAAAAGTTGTCCACCGATTCGGGCCTCGGCCAGGTCGATCTCGATCTGCAGCTTGATCTTCCCCAGGTCAAACTCATTATCGATCGCCTCCGGGTTGCGGATCTCGAACTTAACGCTTTTGATGTGGCGATGGCGGTCAACGCTCTGGCCGGCGGTTTTGATGTGGCCAAATATAATGATGAACCCGGTGATGGAGAACGCTATGATGTTCGTCTTAAAGCGGCAAGCGGCAAAATCGCCACCCCCAAAGATCTGCGCCGTATCTATCTGCGCACTAAAAGTGGCGAACTGGTACGTCTGGATACAGTGGCTCATTTTAAAAAGATTTTAGGGCCGGCGATTATCTCACGCTTCGACCTCCAGTATTCGGCGGAATTTTATGCTACACCGGAGGTTGCTCTGGGCACGGCAGTAAAAAAAGTGATGGCCGCCAGTAAAGGCCTGCTGCCACTTGGCTACAGTGTTAAAATGACGGGGCGAGCCGAAGAGTTCGGTAAAACCGTTCACTACATCAGCTTCACCTTTATCATGGCCATTATCCTGGTCTATATGGTGCTCGCGAGCCAGTTCAACTCTTTCATTCAACCTCTGGTCATTATGGTCGCCCAACCCCTGGCAATTGTCGGCGGCATCGGAGGTTTGTGGTTTCTTGGCCATGGCCTCAATATTTTTTCGATGGTCGGCCTCGTCTTGTTGATGGGGTTGGTTACTAAAAACTCGATTCTTTTAGTTGATCTCACCAACCAGCTCCGAACCGAGGGCAAAGGAATTGATGCGGCCTTAAGCGAGGCCTGTCCGGTCAGATTACGCCCGGTGCTGATGACCGCTTTAACCCTGATTTTAGGTATGTTGCCGGCCGCCTTAGGTTATGGTGCCGGGGCCGACACCAACGGCCCGCTGGCGGTTGCGGTTATCGGCGGGATGCTAAGTTCAACCGTACTTACCTTATTGGTGGTTCCGGCGGCCTACTCCCTGGTTGAGAATGGACTCGAAAGGCTGCGATTGCTCCGAACTCTCCGTTTTGGCAGCAAACAAGGAGAACAATCATGAAAAGAAAAATCATTTTTATTATAATCACTACTGTTTTCCTGTTTCTATCCCCAATCGGAGTTAGTTTTGGCGAAACTCTCGAAGATGCCTGGGAGATCGGTTTAAAAACCGATCTCCTTTTAAAAGCGGCGGGCCAGGATATCATCTCCCGGCAAGCGGAACTTGCCGCCGCCAAAGGCCTGCGCCTGCCGACCGTAAATGTCGGGGCGGGATATACCATTCTTGATAACGAACCGGGTGCCTATGCCCAAACAATTCAGTTTACGACCGCCGATGATACATCTTTGACTTACCAGGCGATGGTCTCTTTACCGCTCTACACCCATTTCCAGATAAGTTCGTCAATCGATGCGGCGATGGCCGCTCTTTCCGCCGGGAAATTTGCCGAACAAGCCGCCCGGCAAAAAGTAAAATTGAAAATTGCTGAAGCCTATGTCGCTATATTACTAAGCATTCAGCAAACCGATGTGGCCATCAGCCAGGAACAGAGCCTGGCAGCCCATTCCGCTGATGTCAAAAATCTGCATGACGAAGGCATGGTTCCGGTAAACGACCTTTTGGCGGCAAAAGTTGCACTTGCCAATGCCAGACAACTGACCCTGAAAACCCGAAACCGACTCGACATAGCCCAGTCCGCTTACAATCGGCTTTTAAACCGGCCTCTCGATTACAGATTTCAAATTGTCAAAATTCCGCTTCTCTTTCCAGAAATCGATCTGCCCGCTTTAACCCGTGACGCCCTCAAAAAACGGCCTGAACTCGCCGCCCGGGCCGAACAGATTGAAGCCTTGAAATGGCAGGCAAAATCTACCAGAGCTGAAACCGGCCCTAAGGTTATACTTAAAAGCGGCTATGATTACCGAGAAAATTCCCACCAACAGCACGAGGGCGTCTGGCAAGCGATGGTGATGGCGTCATGGGACATCTTTGACGGGAATGTGGCTAAAAACAAAAGTCTTGCTATCGCGGCCCAATCTCGATCACTTAATGAACAACGACAAGATCTGGAAACCATGATTGAGCTTCAAGTGCGTCAGGCCTGGCTTGACCTGGAAGAGAGCCGAAAACGGATAGATGTAACTAAAAAAACCCTGGAACAAGCGGAGGAAAATCTGCAGGTCACGCGTGACCGCTACAAAGAGGGAATTGGCACCAACACCGAAGTTCTTGACGCAGAGACCCTGCGGACGATAAATTTTGTCAACTACGATAAAGCCAATAATGATGCCGTACTGGCTGTCATTCGCTTGCATTATGCAACCGGGAGTTTGTAATGGGTGCCGACAAACAGCAGACAAAATCGGAGATATTGGCCTTAAGCATCCCTCTTTTTGCCGATCGCGGCTATGCCGGGGTCAGCATGCGTCAGATCGCCCGGGCCGTAGGCATTCAAGCGGCATCCCTCTATCACCATTTTCCCGATAAGCAGACCCTCTATATCGAAGCCTTGACTCAAGCCTTCAGCAAACATGCTGATTTTATGAACGACTCTTTTACCTTGCAAGCGAGCCCTGAAGAACGCCTGAAGCATCTGATTTTACGACTATGCATCCAGGTTCTTGAAGATAATACTTTCAGAAGACTCATGCAGAGAGAGATTCTGGATGGCGATGAAAAACGTTTACAATTACTTGCCAACCAGGTCTTCGGCAATTTCTTTGAGGACATGAATGAACTCTGCCTCTCTCTCAACCCGGATCGGGATCCCCACTTAATGGCCATATCGATCCTGGGCCTCATACTTTACCATTTTCAAATCACCCCGATCCGTTCATTTCTGCCCGGCTTTCAGACTTCCCACAACGATCCGGAAGTTATTGCCGACCATATTTTTAACATGTTGAAAAACGGCTATAGATAGTCTATTTTTACACAATATAATCTGTAACCATTCAGCTAACCCGCTAATCCAGGAGGCACAATGAAAGATCTTTTGTTTGACCCCATCATTATCAACCAGCTTGAAATCAAGAATCGGATCTATCTGCCGGCTATGCACCTTGGTATGGCGGTCAATTTTGAAGTTACAGATCAGATTTTAAACTTTTATGCCCCGCGCGCCAAAGGCGGGGCCGGAATGGTTTGTGTGGGCTTTGCCACTGTCGATGAGCTTTCCGGCAGTCCCTTGAATATTGGTGCCCATAACGATAAATTTATTCCCGGTCTAACCCGGCTGGCGGAGACTATTAAAAATAACGAAGCCAAAAGTGCGGTGCAGCTCAACCACGCCGGGCGCTATAACCCCTCGTTTTTTTTGCAGGGGAAATCGCCGGTGGCACCTTCACCCATAGCCTCACGGCTGACACAAGAAACTCCCCATGAGTTAACCCTTGATGAAATTAAAAAGACTATTGACGCCTTCGCCAAAGCCGCCTTGCGCGTAAAAACCGCCGGTTTTGACGCAGTTGAGATACTTTCCGGCACCGGTTATCTGATCTCCGAGTTTCTCTCGCCATTGACTAACCAACGTACCGATGCCTACGGGGGCAGTTTTGCCAACCGGATGCGCTTTGGACTTGAAGTTATGACTGCCGTCCGCGCTGCCGTTGGCGTCGATTATCCATTGATCGTCAGGATGAACGGCAATGATTTTATGCCCGGCGGCAACAGCCGTCAAGAATTGGTTGAATATGCCCAGGCCCTGGCCCAGGGCTTGGTTGATGCGTTGTGCATTAATGTCGGCTGGCACGAAGCCCGGGTGCCCCAGATTGTGACTTGTGTGCCGCATGGGGCATTCT
>JAYEMC010000101.1:0-4516 GCA_034717935.1 Pseudomonadota bacterium
TCGATGGTCGATGCTGAAACCGTGGCTGCGGCTGGGGTTCCGGCGGTACAACTTCGCACCGGCGGCTTTTGCCATGTCGATGCCTCAATGGTGGGCAAAGGTCTGGAAGGGTTGGTGGTCAAAGAGCTTGATCTGGTTATCCTTGAGAATGTCGGCAACCTTGTTTGTCCCGCCGAATTTGACACCGGCGCGCATAAAAATGTGATGATTTTAAGTGTTCCCGAAGGCGATGATAAACCACTTAAATACCCCTTGATGTTCTCTATTTGTGATGTACTTATCGTTAATAAGATGGATTGTCTGGATTTTTTCGACTTTAACCTCGAAAAAATGCGCGAGCGGGTTTTAAATCTCAACCCCGACATCAAAATTATTCCGCTCTCCTGTAAAACCGGTGCCGGTATAAAAGAGTGGCTTGATTGGTTGCGTTTGGAAGTTGCAGGGGCTTGACAGATGTGCGTTGATCGTCTATAGGGGGCTGCATAGTTATAGAAAATATTGTTTCAGAGTCGCGCACTATTTATGAAGACGCGATAATAGGGAATGCCGTGTAATTCGGCAACGGGCCCGTCGCTGTAACCGGCAACGAACACCGCAACAAAGTCACTGCACTTTCATAAGAGTGTGGGAAGGCGCGGTTAGTAGGTTTGAGCCGGAAGTCAGAAGACCTGCTTTGAAACAGGGTTCGAGTGCATCCATAACCGGTGGAACGGTGTGGTATTATTTGCATGCTCGTACTATACTTCGTGATTAAATCAGGGAATCCCGAAGAGCTGGTTGCAGCTTTTCGGGATTTTTTTATGTTCATTTTATAGGGTAAAATCTTTTTTGACCACGAAATGCACGAAAAAAAGCCGAAAAAACCACGACAAAAACTTCACTCTATCTCGGCTGGGGTCATTTCTTGATACTTGGCGGCCGTACGGTTCGCGCAAAATCGAAATTTAACTACGCCATTTGTCAAGATGTGACCCCGTTAAAGTGGGCGAAGCAACGTTCACTTTAACCTCTACCACTTAATTGGAACAAGGTTGCGGGCAATGCCCGTATAAGGAAATATAGATGAAATATATATATCTTCAATTAAAATTTTTGTTCATTTACGGGTTTTGCCTGTGCCTGGGTGTGGTTTTCGTTTTTTCATTGGCTTCGCCCCGGTCAGTGGCGGCCGAGGACAACTCTCTGGTTCTCGATGATATGGTTGTCGAGGCGACCGGACTGGTTGATGATTTTCGTACCGGCGATGTTGATCCTGGACAGTTGACCTCGTTTTCATCAATTATCAACCTTGATGACATTGATCCCGGGATTACCAGTTTGGGTGACCTGTTGGCCAAGGAGGTTGGTATTCAGGTGCTTAGTTCCGGTGGTTTGGGCGGCTACTCTTCGGTTTCATTGCGCGGGGCTTCCGGTGACCAGGTTTTTGTTTATCTTGATGGAGTACTGCTCAATGATGCTTCTGGCGGCGGCGTTAACCTGGCCTTGGTGCCTTTAAATGATGTTGCCGCAATCGAGATTTATCGTGGAATTTCACCGGTCAATTTTGCTCGGGCCGGTCTGGGTGGGGTGATCAATATTCGTACCCGTCGGAGTAAGTCGGGAACTAATGGCTCATTAGGTTTCGGGCTTGGTTCCTTTGACAGTCAACGTCTGTCGGCTTCACTTAATCATCAGACGGAAAATCGTTGTGATTTTCTTGCTTTTGCCGAATATCTCAGTAGTGATAATGATTTTAAGTTTTTAAATAACAATGGTACCGATTGGAATCATAATGACGATCGTCGTGAACGGCGCAATAATAACGAGTACTTTCGGCGCAGTTTGATGCTCAAAGCGGGCCACGATTTCAGTGATGATTTAAGGTTCGAAATCTCGGAACAGTACCTTAATCAAGATCGCAGGCTGCCCGCCTGGAACAATACTCCAGCTGCTAATACTTACTTTAAAACAGAAAGTCATCAAGTCGTGGCCCGGCTCCAGGCGGATAATTTAAGCTCTTTGCATCTCAATCTTGCAACCCAGCTTTTCTACGGTTGGAAAGAGGAGCATTACAACGATTCGCAAAGTGTTATCGGTTTGGGCCGTCAGCACGAACGTTACAATACCGACAAATATGGTGGTTCAATATTTTGCGAATGGCCGACCGAATTTCAGGTTCTTTCGGTCAATCTTGAGGCCGGACGCGAAACCTATAAAGCTAAGGATCTGCTTCGTTCCCGGCCTCGGGGTGACAGCCGGCGAAACTATTTTTCAGGTGCACTTCAGGATAGTATCTATCTTTTTGGCCAGCGTCTTTTGTTGACTCCGGCCTGTCACTACCAGTGGTATGACGATAAACTTGAGGGTGTAACCAGTACTTTCGGCGGTAAGCTCCCTGGATACAGTCGCAAACACGACACTTTAAGTCCGAGTTTTGGAGCCCGGTATCAGCTTTGGGGGCCTTTTTCACTTCAGGCAAATGCCGCCAGATATTGTCGTGAACCCTCTTTTTATGAACTCTTTGGCGACCGAGGTTTTACGGTCGGTAACCCTGATTTAAAAGCGGAGGAGGGTGATAATTATGATGTCGGTCTGATTTGCGCATGCCCCGCTTCGTGGACTTGGCTGAGTCGAGTAGAGGTTGAAGCGGTGCTTTTCTACAGTAAAATTGATAATTTGATCAGCCGGCTTTATGATGCGCGCGGGATTGGTAAATCAGAGAATATTTCAGCGGCTCATATCAGCGGCGTTGAAGCTCGGGCGGTGCTGGATTTTGGTCCCTGTTTTCGCCTGATTGGTAACGCCACTTGGCAAAATACCGAGAATCGGGGTGAAATACCAGCCTTTTACGGAAAGGAGCTCCCTGGCCGTTGGCAGCGCAGTTACCTGGCTCGCTTAGAAAGTAACTATCAGTGGTTGAACTGCTATATTGAGTACCAGCATGAGAGTAAAATGTACTATGATGCTGCCAACCTTCTGCCGGCGGATAGTAAAGATTTGGTCAACTTAGGTTTGACTATGACCCTGCCGTTGGCATCGGGTTCCGGTGAACTGGTCTTCGATTTTGAGGTAAAGAACTTGAACGGCGATGAGTATCAGGACTTTAACGGCTACCCGATGCCGGAACAGGAACTCTATTTTAATGTTGCGTATCATTTTTAATTGATAGTTAAAGAAAAGGAGTTGGAAAGATGAAAATTTTGTCATGTCATTTATTGCGGACGCTTATGGCCGTAGTGGTTTTGTCCGTTTTTTGTGCCGGTACGGCTTTTGCCGACTATGCCTACTATTTCCCCTGTTTTTCGAGTTCAGAGAGTAAAGGGGAGATGATTGGTCTGGCTTTAACTAACAGTGATGGTTTGAGTGCTGATGTATCCATTATGATCTATGATCACAATGGAGTCACTAAAGCAGTCGAACGCTGGATTCTGCCGCCTTTTGGACAACAGGCTGCTATGATTGGTCAGGGGCTTGATGAAGTGGTTGGATCCTTTCAGGTTGTCTCAACACGACCATTAACCGGGCTCTGTTTCCTTTTTGCAAACCACATGGCGGCTATGTATGATATGCCGATGACCCAAACTCTGAAGAATAAACTTGATATTCCGCATACAGCGCAGGATGCTGTCTGGGGGATGAAAATCATGGTCAGTAATCCCAACGCTCAGGTAGTTGAATTGCAACTTACCTATCGTGATGAATTAGGCATCGGGAATGCCCATGTTTATACTGAAACCTTGGCTGCCAACGGTAGTACGGTAATCGCATTAGCCGATGTGATAACGAGTTGGGGGATGGCTCATCTGCGAAAGGGGTGCCTGCATCTGGTGATGAATGGAGCCGGGGTAGTGGCTTTTGTAACCTATGATGATCTTAAGAGTAATGGTACCTTTTATGCGGGACTGCTAGCTGTCGACCCAACTCTGCAGTATGATAATTTTAACCCGGTTCGTTCTCAGTACGCAGTCGTTTCTTGTGCGGCTCCCGATCATGGTAGTGGTGTCCACGCCTTTCTTGAGGTTGAGAAACCACGTTCACTTCAAGATAATCTTTTGCCAACTATTTCCGATATTAAGATGGCGACCCAGGGGAACTGTTTTTATCGTGTAGCTCGTTATAACGGTGATAGCGTAACTAAATTTGCCGCCTCAGCTCCGGCCACTCCGATTTGGCAGTATTCAACAATGGATGCTGCTGATGCCATGGCGACCAGTAATCCGCAGAGCCTGATTTTTGCTCCGGCGACTTTAGCTTCTGAAGCTAAAGCCTATATCCCGCGTTTTGAATCGACCAAAATGTGGGTTGTCAATCCGGCGGCAGCAACCGAAGCCGGTTTTAAGGTTGGTGAGGTTGAACTTGGAGACTACGCCGATGTCGACGGTCTTCCTGAGATGACCCAAGGGGTAGTGGTTGACGGCAAGCTTTTTCTTCTTCTTCAGCGTCTTGATAAAGAGGATGGTTGGGCTCCACAGACCCCATACCTGGTGGTGATTGATAGCGACAGCAATGAAGAGATCGATACGCAAAACGGGGCTGA
>JAYEMC010000102.1:0-4505 GCA_034717935.1 Pseudomonadota bacterium
TCCTTCTCCAGCCGACTGACTCACAACTGCCGCCGCCAATCCATCGCCTACCTTTTGCGACAAAGTTTCTGCCTTATCTTCTTTGAAATCTACAGCTTCAACCTCAACAGAATCATCTCCGCCTTGTCCGCTTATGGCTTTTTCTTGAACAACCTCTGATTTAACAACTTCCGACGTAGACTCCGCAGCTGCCACTTTTTCCGTAGCGACCACCTTCTTAACCGGCGTCAGTGAAGCAGCTTTTTCCGGCTGCGACTGAGTCTTCGATGTAACCACACGAGACTTGGGCTTTGTACCAGAATTCTGCATATAGAACCAAGCACCACCACCAACCCCTATCACAACAAGAAGCAGGAACAGCAACAACAAAGTACGACTACTCCGTGATGGCGCCGCCTTCGGAGACAAGACAGGTAGAACTTCGGGTTGGCCGGAAATTAAATCATCCTCCCCCAAACCCAGATCAAAACTCAAATCATCTACATCATTATTTTCATCATCTTCGTCTTTGTCTTCGTCAATTTGCTCATCAACGTAAAAACTCTCACCCTTAACGTTAACATACTCATCTTCTACATCTATATCTTTTATTTCTTCAACATCAACGTTAATCACTTCAACAGGTTCATCTTCTACAATAATTTGTTCATCATCTTCATCACTTTGCTCATCCTCAACCGTCCCAACATTAACGTTCTCAAAATTGACAGGCTCGCCCTCTACGTTAATATCCTGATCCATTACATCATCTTTAACATCTTCTTTAACATCTTCATTAATAATGTCTAAGTTTTTATCATCAATATTTCTATTATTTACGTCAATATCTTTCTCTGCTTCATCAAGTATAAAGGCCTCGGCCAAAACCCCCTCTAAATCCGCTTCAACATCCTCATCATCCCAGAGTTCAGCCAAAACTTGGATATCTTCAACTTTTTCAGCCGGATCTTCATGCTCTGATGATTGCAGACCAAATTCTTCCGGATTAAAATCAAAATTTTGATCCGGGTTCTCATAAACACTAAATTTCTCATCAATCCGAGTCTCAGGACTCCAGTCTTCAAAAGCTACCGATCCACCTTTGTCAGCAGCATCATTAAAAACCTCCTCGGTTTTCACATCGGGCTGTAGAGGCCCTTGACAAACAGGACAAACCGTAACATCATCATCTGCAACCTGCAATTTACACTCAGAACAATACATATCCGACCCCCCCTCTTTTCCTCACTCAAACATCAGATAATTTTTACTTAGTGCCTGACCGAAAACCTGACAATTTTCTTGAGTGCAAGGCAGGCGAATATTTTAACCACAGGCATACACTTAGTATTCCGAGGATTAAAATTTGAGCCTAACGCCGCAATCGAGGAAATTGGCGGTTTTCGGTCGCGCACTACTTAATTTGAACTATTCAGGTGCCCACTATAAAAAGATACAACAAATAACGGCGAACTTTGCTTCGCTCTCACAAATGGGGTCACAATCCTAATCACTATATACTTTTTTTCCCATCTCGGCAAGAGTTGATCTGAACTTGACAAAAGCCAACCAACTTCCTACATTCTCTTCAACAACCTAATTAACCAATAAAGTGAGGCAATCATCCTCGTGAATCCAAACCCAGCCCAATTGCTTCCCGACCGCCTCCCGATTTTGGCCCTGCACAACATCGTCATCTTTCCACTATTGGCAATCAGTATCACTGCCAAACGTCCTGAAGATATCGAGCTACTGCTTAATTGTCAGAAAAATAATGAACTTATTGCGATCGCCAATCAGCACCGGGCCGGAGCGCTCCCCCTGACCTATGACAACATTTATCCGGTGGGCACCGCCTGCCGGATAAGCCAGGCGAAGCTAAATAGCTCCTCTCACCTGGAAGCCGGGCTTGAAGGTGTCTGCCGCGTATCTTTTCTCAGACTTTTAAATACCGGCAAGCAACCTCAAGTTTTAATTGCCGGTTATCAAGAAAACGGCCCAACCTCCGACAGCACCACGCAAATGCTAATGGAAAGTGCTTTAAGCCTACTCAAAGCCTGCTGCTCTGCGGGCCAGCCGCTACCCGAATCAGCCACCGACCTACTTGACCGCATCAGCAACCCGGGACACCTCGCCGACCTCATAATCATCTATCTACAACCAAATTTCACGACCCAGATGCAGGCCCTCTCCCTGACCAACCCAAAAGAGCGCCTCAAGCTGGTTCATCAACTGCTTTATGAAAAACAGAAAAGATTGAGCCAAGGCGAAAAGCCGGGGCATCCCGAGACTGCACGCTGGCCCGGGCAAACCGGCCCCCAAAAACCACACAACCAAAACGAGAATGAAGAGCTCTTTGAACTTAAGAAAAAAATCACCAAGCTTGGATTCGATGAGCAAATCCACAAAACGGTGACAAAAGAACTCGACCGGCTGGAACGGATGAATCCGGCAGCCCCCGACTACCACAACATCCTCCATTATGTCGAATACATCTCCGAGCTACCCTGGCAAGACGAGAGCCGAGAAAACCTTGATCTCAACAAAGCTGAAAAGATTCTTAACCAAGATCATTTCGGTCTCGACAAAATCAAGGAAAGAATTCTTGAACACCTGGCTGTACGCCAGCTCAATAAAGAGATGAAGGGATCAATCATCTGCCTGGTGGGACCTCCCGGCGTCGGCAAAACCTCTCTCGGAAAATCGATTGCCCGAGCCATGGGCCGAAAGTTCATCCGCCTCTCATTAGGTGGAGTCCATGATGAAGCCGAAATCAGGGGTCATCGCCGTACCTATCTCGGAGCCATGCCCGGCAAGATCATTCAGGAGATCAAGCGAGCGGAAAGCCGTAATCCGGTCTTTATGCTTGATGAAATCGACAAACTGGGGCGTGATTTTCGCGGAGACCCGGCATCGGCCCTGCTTGAAGTAATGGATCCGGAACAAAACAACGCCTTTACTGACCACTACCTCAACTTACCTTTTGATTTAAGCCGGGTTCTTTTTATCGCCACCGCCAACCAGAGCGATCCAATTCCGGCACCACTGCTGGATCGCATGGAGATTATCTCCCTGCCCGGCTACAGCGAGGAGGAGAAAAAAAGCATAGCCTGGCGCTACCTGATCGACCGGCAACGGAAAAACCACGGACTCAAAGAGGAAAAAATAGCTTTTACCAACGAAGCTTTGGATGACATTATCGATCACTACACTCGTGAATCAGGTGTTCGCAATCTGGAAAAAATGATTGGTAAAATCATGCGTAAATGCGCTCGGGATAAAGTCGCCGGAGAAACGACACCAAAATCAATCACCAGCCGGTCTTTAGAAAAGCTGTTGGGCCCCACCCGACATCACAAAGAGCTAGCCGCCAACCGCAGCCGTATCGGCATCGTTACCGGCCTTGCCTGGACTCCGACCGGCGGCGACATTCTTTTCATTGAAGCGGCTTTAATGGAAAGTGAAAAAGGGGGAAATCTAACCCTGACCGGATCATTAGGTGACGTTATGAAGGAGTCCGCCCAGACGGCCTTAAGCTATCTTCGCAGCCTCAGCTCTGATTACGGAATAGAAAGAGATTTCTTTGATAAACACCTGATCCACATTCATATACCATCAGGCTCAATCCCTAAAGATGGCCCTTCCGCAGGATTAGCTATCTTCCTGACTCTGCTCTCTTTGGCCGACGGCCAAATCGCCGACCATCAAATCGCGGTCACCGGGGAGATCTCTCTTTCAGGTCGAGTCCTGCCGGTCGGCGGCATCAAAGAGAAGATTCTTGCCGCCCGTCGGGCGGGAATCAACAACATTATTCTGCCCCGGGAAAACCTGAAAAACCTTGAAGACCTGCCGACTGCCGCCAAGAAAACAATGAACTTTTTCGGAATTGAAACGATCGATGAAGCCATCCCCCTGGCTATCCCTTCACTGGGCTCAATCCGAAAAAAGACCGGTATCAAACAAACTCCTTTAATCAAATACAAAAACGCCACGAACGTTGCCCCGCCCTTTTGACCAGTTTACGTGAAAATCAAGAAACTTCCAAGTCACACAATTAATTGATAAATGGCTGTCCGAAAAAGCGTAATATTTAAAAAAGTACCCGAGGAACAGGTCTCACCTCTTCCACTGCACCTTCATCATGTTGCAAATCAAGTCGAATACGCAAAACGTCATCCTCACAATCAACTATTTTAAAACCGAAACCCTTGATAAAGCGCATCATATTGACATTTCCCCGCAAAACCAGACCGTAAATCTCCGAGATACCTCGATCTCTGGCAATATAGATCAATTTCTCCATCAATAACCGCCCGGTTCCACTCCCCTGCCAGGCATCAGTGACAACCACCGCAAATTCATACTCTTCATTATGAGGATAGTAAACCAAACGATTAACACCGATACTCATCTTTTTACCATCTCGCTCAATCTCGGCAATAATGGCAACGTCACGATCGTAATCAATCTGTGTAAAACGAACCATCTGTTCGGGACTAACCTCCTCTCTTAAAGAGAAGAACCTA
>JAYEMC010000103.1:0-4504 GCA_034717935.1 Pseudomonadota bacterium
CCTTAATCTCAACCGACTGCTCTTTGCCGGTCGCCGTATCTTTGGCTGAGACATGAACAATACCATTGGCATCAATATCAAAACTCACCTCAATCTGAGGGACGCCGCGGGGGGCTGCCGGGATCCCGACCAGTTCAAATTGAGCCAGACGTTTGTTGTCGGCCGACATCTCACGCTCACCTTGAAGAACGACAATGCTGACGGCGGGCTGATTGTCGGCCGCAGTCGTAAACGTCTGGCTCTTTTTAGTCGGAATTGTCGAATTTTTTTCGATCAGTTTAGTGCAAACTCCACCTAAGGTCTCAATTCCCAGTGAGAGCGGAGTAACATCCAGCAACAGAACATCTTTGACATCGCCCTGCAAGACTCCGCCCTGAATCGCGGCTCCGATCGAGACAACTTCATCCGGATTGACCCCTTTGCTCGGTTCCCGGCCAAAAATCTCCTTGACTTTCTCCTGAACCAACGGCATCCGGGTCATTCCGCCAACCAGAATTACTTCATTAATATCAGAAGTCGAGACTCCGGCATCTTTCAGTGCTGTCCGGCAAGGGCCAACCACTCGATCAACCAAGTCACCGACCAGGCCTTCAAGGGTTGCCCGGGTCAATTTAACATTAAGGTGTTTGGGGCCCGAGGCATCTGCCGTAATAAAGGGCAGATTTATATCGGTCTCCATCGCCGTGGAGAGTTCACATTTAGCTTTCTCGCCCGCCTCTCTCAGACGTTGCAGAGCCATTTTGTCGTTACGCAGATCGATAGCATCGCTTTTGCGAAACTCATCAGCAATATAATCAATTACCCGTTCATCGAAATCTTCTCCACCGAGAAAAGTATCACCATTGGTGGCATTAACCTCAAAAACCCCGTCGCCAAGCTCAAGAATCGAGATATCAAAGGTGCCGCCGCCAAGATCAAAAACTGCGACTTTACCCTCTTTTTTCTTATCCGCGCCATAGGCCAGGGCGGCAGCCGTCGGCTCATTTATAATTCTTTTGACGTCGAAACCGGCGATCTTACCCGCATCCTTGGTTGCCTGACGCTGACTATCATTAAAGTAGGCCGGTACTGTAATTACGGCCTCGGTTACCGGTTCACCGAGATAATCCTCAGCCGTCTTCTTCATCTTCTGTAAAGTCATAGCTGAAATTTCGGCCGGACTAAACTCTTTATCCTTAATTTTAACCCAAGCATCACCGTTTTTCGCTTCGATAATTGTAAACGGCGCTTTATCCTTCATCTGCTGCACCTGGGGAGCCGCAAACTTACGGCCGATAAGCCGTTTAACCGCAAAAACCGTATCGGTAGGATTAGTGACGGCCTGACGCTTAGCCAGCTGTCCGACCAGACGTTCACCGCTATCGGTTAACGCGATAACCGAGGGGGTTGTCCGCACCCCTTCCGTGTTGGCGATAACCTTGGCTTCGCCGCCTTCCATTACGCTGACGCAAGAATTGGTAGTTCCCAAATCGATGCCGATTATTTTTCCCATTTTAATCTCCTTTTTATATAAAATAAATTATTTGTTTTAAAGTGACTTCTGCGTTGCAATCTAGGTATGGGCACAGCAAAAATCAACCCTTTACCTCTTTTTCAACAGATTTTGCCTTGGCCACTGTAACCATGGCCGGACGCAGGAGGCGGCCATGTAGTTGATAACCCCTCTGGAGCTCGTCAACCACACTATTGGGCTCGTGTTCATCGCTCTCAACCTGAGTCATCGCTTGATGAAAGGCGGGATCGAAAGGAGCTCCCAGGCACTCAATACATTCAACTCCCATAGTCTTAAAAATCGAATCAAACTGCTCCAAAGTTAACTTAACCCCATCGACAACCGTAGTCGGATCTTCTCCGGCATGAAGCAGGGCTCGTTCAAGATTATCTTTGACCGGCAATAGATCTCGAACAAAACCTTCCCGGGCAAAACGGGCAAAATCATCCTTTTCACGCTGCATGCGCTTACGAAAATTATCTGCTTCAGCCCTCACTCTGAGCATCTGCTCTTGCAAGGAGGCGTTGATCTTCTGCAAACCATCAACTTCCGCCTGCAGCTCTTCAGCTTCACTTTTCATCGGCGAATTCTCATTGTTGTTATTAGCTTCAACGCTGTCGTTAGCACTATCATTGCCCTGTTCCAAATCGACCTCTTTCGAGTCTCTCTTCTTTTTATCTTTTTTTCGTCCAGACATCTCTATTTATTTTCCTATTTAAGGTCCGACTGAAAATCTGAAAATTTTCGGTCGTGCCCTATTTCTGCAGACGCCGACTCATGGCATCTGCAATATAATTAACTAACGGAATAATGCGGGAGTAGTCCATCCGGGTCGGGCCAATCACACCGACGCGGCCCAAACTTCGACCCTCACGCCCATATTCAGCGGTCACCAGAGAGCAGTGTCGCATCTCCCGACAACAACTCTCGGCTCCGATAATCACCCGTAACTGCTCTCCCCCCAAAGCCCCATCAAGAATTTTAAGGATAGAGCCCTTCTCTTCAAAAGTTTTAAAAATTTCTTTCATGCGCTCGACATCGGCAAATTCGGGATGCTCAAGCAAGTTGAGTTTGCCGTCGAGCATGACATCACTCTGTTGCTCCGGATCTTGAGCAAAAAAACTGCGACTTAGGGCCAGCACTTGGGCAAAAAGTTCATCATAGCCCTGTTTGTCACTTGCCATCTCCTGTAAGACCATGCGCTTGATCCCACTCAAAGTCAAATTACCGAGCAGGGCGTTAAGATAGTTGGAAAAGCGATTAAGTTGATCTTGTGAGAAAACCGTTTCCGACTCAAAAAGGACATTCTGAACCGCCCCCGAAACCGATACTATAACAGTCAGAATGCGGCGCTCATGCAGTTTTACAAAACGGATATGGCGAATCACCATCTGGCGAAAATCGGGCAGACTGACAACTCCGACATAAGGTGTCAATTGGGCCAGGGTAAAAACTCCATCCTGTAAGACTTCCTCCAGACGACCACCTGATCCCGCTAACCGATCCCTGACCTGGCGACGGGCCTCAGACGAAACTGCGGCAAAAGCCGGAAGGTTGTTTACATAAAAACGAAAACCCAGATCAGTCGGGATGCGCCCGGCCGAGGTGTGGGGCTGACAGAGAAAACCACTCTCTTTAAGATCCGCCATCACATTGCGCAAAGTCGCCGAACTGAGTTGGAAACGCGGACTCCGCGACAAGGTTCGTGAACCAACCGGTTCACCGCTGTGGATATAGTCCTCTACCACAGCCTTCAACACCTTGATATGCCTTGCCGACAAAGCTTCCATAAAACTTCAACCTTTGAGATTGCTCCAGGTCCTGTTTATTCGCTAAAAAGGCCTTAAAAAACAAAGCCCCGTTGGCACTCAACCACAAAGAGTGCTAACGGGGCTAAAATAACAATGAGCCTAGCCATTGTCAAGGGAGGAAAGAAACCGTATTATGTTATAGGGACAAGTTTTAATAATTTGCTGAGAACTTTCGTGTTTACACTGAATTGTTACGTTTTATTCTTGTCGTCAGCAGGCTAATTCCTGCGCTGAGCAGAGCACGTTGAGATCAGCAAAGCCATCAAGACTCATGGCTTGCTCCAGAAAAACATAATTTCCGGCCTCTTGGTCATAGCGTACCGAAAGACAGTTGACCTCAGTTACCCGGCGCCGTTGTAACTCCTGGTAGGCGTGATAGATGCCGGGAAGCGGTTTGTAGCCGCAGAGTTGGTACTCAAAGAGATCAAGGCGGTTTTCCTTGATCAGTGCTTCCAGTTCAGATTCTTTCGGGGACTCTTCGCCAATTACGTAGATGATGTATCCTTCTTTCATGTTTTTCTCCATTTGGTTAAAGGTTAAAGGTTAAAGGTTTGTAACTATTCAGCTAACCCGTGAATTCAGGGGACACAATCCCGATTTCCTTCGGAGAATCAGGTTATGTCCCCAGAATTCACTGAAATCCATCAAAATTGGAAGCTTTTCTACTTACGCTGAATAGTTACAATGGTTTTTTGTTGTTTTGACGCCAGTTTGAGTTGTAGCCCAAACAAAAAAATCCCCGAACCGAAACATTGGTTTCGGCCCGGGGATTTCCCTTTTTTATCCACTAAGGCACAATTAAGCCCGACTCTATTGTCCGCGAGAGACGGCTTTACTGTATCAGGCAGGTCTTCTGACTTCCGGATCTATCTACTTACCGCACCTTCCCAATTTAGATGGCTTGATTTTTATGCCATGCTTTTTAAATCAGTGGTTTTTGCGGCTTTCGTCCCCGGTTACAGCGACGGGCTCGTCCCCGAATTTCACGGGGTTCCCTGTTAGGCTCTATTAATGAGCACCTGAACAATTTTATTTTATAATAATCTCGACATCTAGTATAATTTATATCTTCTTGTCAAGCCAATTTGAACAGGGAGATGCCGTCTTGACAATCGGTTTCAGGTGAAATAGAGTAGGTCATCTAATTATTTTACCCGCTTCAACTTAGTGCTCAACTTTCTGACTTCAATTAAGTAGTTGA
>JAYEMC010000104.1:0-4473 GCA_034717935.1 Pseudomonadota bacterium
AAAATTGACCAGGTGAGCCCGGGCAAAATGGTATAATCGTTTAGACAAAGTAAAACTTTTATTGAATATGATAGCCGTCGGCAACATGCTGAGAAAAAGCAGACCTTCTATACGAAACAGAGTTGCCACCAACATACTCAAGCCCCAGAGGAAAGCATAACGCCATAAGGGAAGTCCATAAAATTTAAGAAAACAGAGAACTCCCAGAAGGTAGAAGGCCAAATAACCGTGATCACGAAAAATTTTTGCCCTGAACTCCATAAATACGGGATGGAATATGATAATAATTGCGGCCAAAAAAAGAATTTTTCGGTTACCGCCAAGCTCACGAACACAGGCTAGGAACGCATATGTCAATAATGCTGAAAACAGTGCCGTCAACAAGTGGGCCGACATTTCCAGACCAAAACCTGAAATCTTATGAACACCGGCTATAAGCAAGGGGTAAAAAAACCACCCATAGAGCTCTGCAGCCCCGGAAAAATCACCCTTACCTAACAGATCTGCAACATTTAGATAAAGAATACCATCAAGGTTGACAATTCCACCGGTAAAAGAGACCCACAAGGAGAGGATAAAACTTAAAAGAACTGCCGCCCGGCATACATCCCGGGGCAACAGATCTATTATTTTAGAACCTTCACTTATTTTCATGGGGCACAGATGCCTTCAAGGCTTTTACTTTCAGCCTGTTGTCTTTTTCTCTCTTTGGGCATAAAAAAGTGAGCTCTTTCTACAACTTTATGAATTTTTTTTGCCAAACGTAAAGCCAGACGTTCCTCAATCTGTCGCTGTTCTTCATGAGTACAGAAAAGAAGTACATTAGACCAAAATTGAGGGTAACTTTTAGATAGGGCTCGGCGCTTGGAGTGATTACAATATTGAACGTCAAGAAGATAGAGTTCGGCCGTCTCCGGAACGACCATAATATTGCGAAAAAAGAGATCTGTAAGAGCCAGTCCCTGATCGATAATCGCCTCGATCAACTTCACCAGAGCCTTGATTACCGCTTGACGTCGAAGATCTTCACGGTCATAGAGGAAAAGGGATAGACGCTCACCACCAGCTAATTCTCGACTCAAAAGAAAAGCGTCAATTACGGTACGAAAATACCTCTGCTCCCCCCACCCCAGGATCTCAATAACACCACAAGGAAGATTACAACGCCGGATCTTCTCTAGATTTTCATACTCCCGGCAAACCTGAGATTTTTGCCAACAGAAGTTCCAATGAATTTTTTTATATAGATACCGTTTGAGAAAAAAACGTTCTCCGCTATCACAAAAGAGATAAACCTGAGAAGATCTACCACCAGAAACAAGCCTACCTCCCCTACGTTCCATAATTGCTGAATAGGAGAGCTCCCTCCATGCCGGGGGCAATCCAGTCGGAGTAAATATTTTCGTATGAGTTTTACAAAACAAATTAGAGCTCTTCCCTGCAGGCATCACTCATCCTGAAATTGCAATGCGTAAAGTCTAGCATATTCACCATCTTTTTCAAGCAGCTCTTTATGAGTCCCAACTTCGGCAAGCATTCCATTTTCCAGCACAACTATGCGATCAGCATTAATAATTGTCGACAAGCGATGAGCAATAACCAGTGAAGTTCGATTCTCCATTAAACGGTTAATGGCTTCCTGTACAGCTCTCTCAGACTCGGTATCAAGAGAGGAGGTAGCTTCATCAAGAAGCAAAATCGGTGAATTTTTCAATAGAGCCCTTGCTATCGAAAGGCGTTGTTGCTGGCCTCCAGAAAGCCGGATTCCATTCTCACCGATAACTGTATCGTATTTATCAGGAAGTTTCTCAATAAAATTATGGGCGTTAGCAGAACGAGCAGCAGCAACTACCTCATCCTGAACAACATCGCTCCTACCGTAAACAATATTATTGCGAACCGTATCATTAAACAGAATGGTATGTTGTGAAACGATCGAAATGGCACTACGTAATGATCTCTGCGTCACCTTGCGAATATCGCAACCATCAATCGTGATTCTTCCACCACCAACCTCGTAAAAACGCGGCAACAAATTCAACAACGTTGTCTTACCGCTACCGCTACGACCAACAATCGCGACCATCTCTCCTTTGTCTATCTGCAACGAAAACCCTTTGATCACCTCTTCCTCTTCCTGGTAAGAGAAGTAAACATTTTCATAAACTATCTCTCGTTGCAGAAAAGGTAGTTCGCAAGCGTTGGGATGATCGAAAATTTCCGCTTCAGTATCAAGCAGTTCAAAGACTCGTTTGCCTGCGGCTAAGGCTTCCTGAATCTGATTATTACTGCGATTAAGACTACGAATCGGCCCATACAACATAAAAAGTGCCGTCATAAAAGAGAAAAAGTTACCTGTAGTAGAGGTCCCCTGAATCACTTGACTACCACCATACCAAATTACAGCAGCAGCAGCCAACCCTCCGGCTGTTTCTGAAATCGGCACAGTCAACGCTTTGACCTTCAGACGCCGCAAAATCAAACCAAGAAGTCTTTCATTGATAAGATGAAACTCTTTACGGTTGTACTCCTCCATCAAAAAAGCCTTAATAACCCGAATACCGGTAAAACTTTCTTGTAAAAAAGCTGTAATTTCAGCAACCTGGGCCTGACTTTTCTTACTAAAACGCCGCAATTTTCGACTATATTTAAAAATCGGAAAAAAGAAGAGGGGAAAAAGAAACAGAACAATGATCGATAGTTCCCAATCACGATAGACAAGAACCCCAACCAGTCCCAGTGCCGTAATTATCTCCTTTAGTAGACCTGCTATAACATTTGATACAGCCCGCTGGATCATCGCAACATCATAGATAATACGCGAGGTCAAAACCCCACTCGGAATTGCCGCAAAAAAGGACAGCGACAGCTTCTGAATATGAAAATAGACCTCTTCCCTAATCGTGGTGATAATTCGGTTACCTACGTAGCCGGTATAATAGGTTTGAAAAAAATTGGCGACCCCTTTCAAAACAAAGATTAGAATCAAGGCAACCGGCAACATTTTGAGCATGCTCGCATCTTTGTTGATAAAGATATCATCCAGGGCCGGTTTAACCATAAAAGCTACTGCCGCAGTCAGCAAGGCAAAAACAACCATACAGAAAACGGAGATAAGCAATTGGGGCCAAAGAGGAATCAAATAACGAAGGAGTCGGCGATAGTTTTGCATAAATAGAGGTACGTCACATTGCCTTAACAATTAATTTGGCAAAGGTACTGCAGCTAACCTCTTCACCACCATCCATCTGACGGGCGAGATCGTAGGTCACCTGCTGACCTAAAATCGCTTTCTGCAAAGCTTTTTCGACCAGATCACCGGCCGCAGTCCAACCCATAAAGTCGAGCATCATTTTACCGGAAAGAATTAATGATCCGGGATTGACTTTATCGAGACCGGCATATTTGGGAGCCGTTCCATGCGTTGCTTCAAAAATAGCGATCCCGTCACCGACATTGGCACCCGGAGCAATGCCTAAGCCCCCAACCTGAGCTGCACAGGCATCGGAAAGATAGTCACCATTGAGATTAGGCGTCGCCAGCACATCATATTCGGACGGCCGTAACAGAAGCTGTTGAAACATGGCATCGGCGATCCGATCATTGAGCAAAATTTTACCGGGAGGCCATTCACCCTGATAACGGGTCACTATCTCCTCTTCAGTTATCACTTGATCAGCAAATTCAGCCCGCGCCATCTCATAACCCCACTGACAAAAAGCCCCTTCGGTGAACTTCATGATGTTCCCCTTATGAACCATAGTCACAATTTTGCGATTATTGTCGATAGCATATTGAATCGCTTTACGAATGAGACGTTTACTGCCTTCGGGACTCATCGGTTTAATGCCTAAGGCGGAACCGGGACGGATATTGGCTTGGAGTTTTTTACGCAGATAAGCACCCAGCCCTTCGGCCTCAACTGATCCGGCGGACCATTCAAGACCGGCATAAACATCTTCAGTGTTTTCCCGAAAGATGACGACATCAAGATCTTCAGGCCGTTTCATAGGGTTAGGAACCCCATCATAGTAACGCACCGGACGGATGCAGGCATAAAGATCAAAATAGTGACGCAAGGCAACGTTAAGACTGCGAATCCCGCCGCCGGTCGGTGTCGAAAGCGGACCTTTAATCGCAATCCGCTGTTTCTTGATTGCCGCCAGAGTAGCTTCCGGCAAGTAAGAACCGGTATCTTTAAAAGCGTCCTCTCCGGCCGCTAGCGGCTGCCAGCAAATAGATTTTTTCCCAGCGTAGGCCTTTTCCACTGCCGCCTCAAGAACCAACTTTGTCGCCTTCCAGATATCAGGCCCGATACCATCACCGGCAAGAGCTCCAACAATTGGATTATCGGGAATTTGGTACTCTCCATCCTTATAGGTTATATACTCACCCTGAAGTTTTTCCGTAGTCATATCTAGATCCTCCTTTAGTTTTATAAATTTTAAGCTTTTTTGATTGCCAGATCGCGCA
>JAYEMC010000105.1:0-3759 GCA_034717935.1 Pseudomonadota bacterium
CACAGTCGCATCTGAGTAATATTTTATCCTTTCATGCTCATCAATGTGTTGAAAAGTCTCTCAAGGCCGTTATTGAAAAATATTCAACAGAACCTCAGAAAACACATAATCTTGAAAGATTATACTATCAGGTCGAAAAGTTTGTGCAACTACACATAGATGAATTGATGCTTGAAAAGGTCAGCGAACTCTATATTGAATCAAGATATCCAGGAGACTTGGGGCTGTTGCCGAATGGAAAACCGGATGCCGAAGATGTCAGGGAATTTTATGAGTTCGCAAGAGACGTATATCAACGAATCTGCGACTTGCTTATGGATAAATAATGAAAAAATTATCGATATGCCCGGCATATTTTTTACGGAGATTGAGCGCATAAGGCTGTATGAAATGGATCGGATAAAGAGAATACCATACGGGATAGGTGATTTCGAACAGGTCAACGCCAAGTGGGAGTACTATGTCGACAAGACGATGTACATCCCCGAACTGGAAAAACACCGCTTTGTTTTCTTTATCCGTCCGCGCCGTTTCGGCAAGACCCTGTTTCTTTCGACCCTGCAGAGTTACTACGATATCAACAAGAAAGACCGCTTCGAGGAGTTCTATCGCGATACCTGGATTCTCGAAAATCCAACCGAGGAGCGGGCTCGGTACATGATCCTCTATTTCAACTTCTCCGTCGTCAACAAGGATAAAAATCTCGTCCAGCCAAGTTTCAACATTTATTGCTCGGGAGTGATTGATCATTTTCTGGATTTGTATGAAAAATACATTCCTGGAAAAGTTGCGGCGGAGGTTAAAAAGTCGAAAAATGCCGATGAAAAACTCTCGAAAATGAGTTACCTACTTGCCGGCGAAGAGACTAAAATCTATTTAATGATCGACGAGTACGACAACTTCACTAACACGATTATGGCCGAGTACGGCCGGGAAGAATATGAACGAATCTCAAAAGAGGAAGGTTACTTCAAGCAGTTTTTCACGGTTTTAAAAGGTATCGCCTCGGGCAGTGGTTCGGCTTTGGCCCGGATGTTTATCACCGGGGTTTCGCCGATTACCATGGACGATGTTACCAGCGGTTTCAACGTCGGAGCCAATCTTTCGACACATCCCAGGTTCAACACCCTTATGGGGTTCACGGAAACCGATGTCTCGGAGATGATTGACTACTACACCCGCGCCGGGGAATTTCATCTCGACAAAAACGAGTGCCTTAAAATCATGTCGCAGTGGTATAATAACTACCAATTCGCCGAAAAGGCGAAAAACAGGGTTTTTAATACCGATATGATTCTCTATTTTATGCGAGACACCTGTGGTCTGGATTATATGCCCAACGATCTGATCGATGAAAACGTCCGCGTCGATTACGGTAAACTCAAACACCTGATAGCCGTCAATAACAATTTGAACGGTAATTTCAACGAGCTTGAAAACCTTCTCGCGAACGGCTACAGCACGGCGCGTCTCAAAAAATCATTCCCGCATCACCAGCTTATGGTACGCGACAATTTTATCTCGCTTTTATTCTATTTCGGCCTGTTGACGATCGACGGAAGCTTTCAGGGCGAGACCAGATTTTCGATCCCGAACAAGGTGATTGAAAGCTTCATGAACGAGTTCATAACCGAAGGCTACCGCGACGCCTGTAAAGTCGATATCAGCATGGTCAAACTGTCGCGCCTGATCGGCGCCATGGCTTACGACGGCGAATGGATGCCGTGTATCGAACATATCGCCGAGCTGATTGAAGAGTGCCTTTCGGTCCGTGATCTGATCGAAGGTGAAAAGGTGGTTCAGACTCTGTTTACAGCATTTCTACATGCTGGCCGCCCGTTTTTGATCAGCACGGAAAAAGAGTCCGGCGGCGGCTTTATCGATATCTCTCTGGCACCGTTTTTATCGTTGTTTCCGGACATGCAATACGCCTACCTGATCGAGATGAAATACTTAAAGGCAAACGAGCTCTACAACGCCGATATCGAACAGAAAACCTTCGCAAAAGCAAAAGCTCAACTTGAAAAGTACGCAAACGATGAAAATCTGCGTAAACAATGGCATCTTGACCCGTATGGCGAAATTGAGCTTAAAAGATTGATCCTGATCTTCAAGGGCAGAGAACTTAAACATTATTCCGAGTATTGAATTTGTTATAAGGGTAAAGCAATGACAAAGCTCAAAAAACTTCCGATCGGGATTCAGACATTTAGCGAAATACGTGAAGAGAATTATGTCTATGTAGACAAGACCGATCAAGTTTTAAACCTGGTTCAAAATGGCAAATACTATTTTCTTTCCCGGCCGCGTCGTTTCGGTAAAAGCCTGTTGGTTTCGACCATACAGGCCCTGTTTGATGGGCGTAAGGAATTATTCAAAGGGCTTGCAATTTATGATCAATGGGATTGGTCGATAAAGTATCCGGTTATCAAGATCAGCTTTGGCGGGGTTGCGCGTAATCGTAACGAGATGTTGCAGGATGTGATTAACATCCTGGTGGAAAATCAGGCAAAGCTCGGCATTGAATGTCCGCGTTCGGATGATATAGGCGGATGTTTCAAACATTTGATTATGCAGGCGTATGAGAAGTATGGTCAAAAAGTGGTTGTTTTGGTTGATGAGTACGATAAACTTATTGTTGACAATCTCGATAAAATAAATGTTGCCGGAGAAGGGCGCGAAATCCTCAGGGATCTCTATACGACAATTAAAGACAGTGACGAATATATCAAGTTCGCTTTTTTGACCGGTGTCAGCCGTTTCAGCAAGGTTTCGATTTTTAGTGGTTTGAATAATCTTAAGGATATCAGTTTTGATCCCCGTTATGCCACAATTTGTGGCTATACTCAGAATGATCTCGAAACAACCTTTTCCGACCATCTGAAGAACGCTGATATGGGAAAGATTAAGGAATGGTTCAACGGCTACAACTTTCTCGGCGAACCGGTTTACAACCCCTTTGATATCCTGTTGTTTATAGATGGCGGTCAGGTTTACAAAAATTACTGGTTCGGTACCGGAACGCCGACATTTTTGCTTAAATTGATCCGTCAAAACAACTATTTTGTACCTCGATTAAGTAACCTCCGGGTTTCCGAAAGCCTGGTTGATAGCTACGATCTCGAAAAAATCGCACTGGAACCGATTCTGTTGCAAACCGGATATCTGACGATTAAAGAATCTGAAGAAACCGATTTCGGCCGGGAATATGTTTTGGGAGTACCCAACAAAGAGGTGGCGATCTCATTCAATGATGTTTTGATAACTTACCTGACCAATGAAAGTAACGTCCTGCCTGCGAAAAAAAAACTTCTTGATGGATTAAAGCGGGCGGATATGGAAAGTTTTCGTGAGACGCTGGATTCGTTGTTTGCCGCCATTCCTTATAACAACTACGTCAACAACACTATCAGCAGTTACGAAGGCTATTACGCCAGTGTCGTTTATGCCTATCTCGCCAGCCTGGGGTTTGAACTGATCCCCGAAGATGTTACTAACAAGGGCCGTATTGATCTGACCGTCAAGGTGAATGATAATATCTATATTCTTGAATTCAAGGTTGACGACGAAGGCAAGGCCTTAAAGCAGATCAAGGAGAGAAATTATCAGGAAAAATATCTGAACCAGGGGGCAGCCATATATCTTGTCGGGATAGATTTCGATGCCACGGAAAGAATGATCTCCGGTTTTGAGTGGGAGAAGGTTTAGCAAACTTTTCACTTTCATCGGACGTTCTGAAGTTGACGAATAATCCACTCA
>JAYEMC010000105.1:3769-4470 GCA_034717935.1 Pseudomonadota bacterium
CAGCAGTCAGTTTGCCGCTGTTTTAGGATGTAAAGGGGGTTCTGGAAAGTTGAAAAGAGGGTTTTTATGATCGATATTGAAAAAATAAAATCAGAGCTGGTGGAGAAATTAAAAATAATTGATCTTGAAAGGGTTATTCTGTTTGGCAGTTATGTTTACGGTAATCCGGGTGAAGATAGCGATATTGATCTTTATGTTGTGACAAAAGATAATACTTTGCCGAAAACGTTTAAGGAAAAGATGGATGTTAAATTGAAAGTTTCGCATCAATTGAGAGACTTTAAAAAAAAATATGATGTCGATTTAATCGTTCACACCAGGCCTATGTTTGATAAATTTGCCAGGAAAAACACTCTTTTTTTTAAAGAGATATTTGGGAAAGGAGAACGCATATTGTGAACCGTAATTATGTTGACTGGTTGGCGGCGGCCAAGGACGATCTGGACACTGTTGTATTGCTGCTGGCACAGTCGCATCTGAGTAATATTTTATCCTTTCATGCTCATCAATGTGTTGAAAAGTCTCTCAAGGCCGTTATTGAAAAATATTCAACAGAACCTCAGAAAACACATAATCTTGAAAGATTATACTCTCATGTTGAAAAATTTGTGCAATTACACATAGATGAATTGATGCTTGAAAAGGTCAGCGAACTCTATATTGAATCAAGATATCCAGGAGACTTGGGGTTGTTGCCGAAT
>JAYEMC010000106.1:0-19809 GCA_034717935.1 Pseudomonadota bacterium
GGAATGCATCCCGGAATTTAAGGCCCTGATTTCAGAACTTGTCTAATATATTATTTTTTTTGGGGTAAAGTCGCAAAATAGGTATTGTAACTTTCGGCAATTTGTGATTAAGAAAATTACGATGAAGATTAACCTTACGTCTAACCAGTAAAGTTAAGGTTGCCAATTGCAACTTTCAAACCTCTCCTTTTTAAATATACAACACACCTCACCAACAACACTTATTATTTTTTATATCGAAAGTAGTATTGACATTTCCGCTTGGCCGATTATAATTGAAAAGATAAAGCCACTCCTGCTGTGAGGCAGGGTCGGAAAGCCGCGGATCTTGTCACCAGCATCTGCAAAGACAGCCGGGTTGCCTATTTTAGTAACTGTAATGCTACTAAAAAAGCAGTCCGGCTGTTTTGTTTCTGCACGTTTACTATTTTCGTTAGTGGTTTTCGTATGCCCTGAAAATACATGACAATGACAGTGTCAATTTTGAGCTCATTGTTTTGAAGTCTTCCTATGTATCAATTGCGGCGACCCCCCGGCGAATCTTCTTTCCGGGAGGGGATAATTGGGACAGAATGTTGTATGAGTGTGTGAAAAAAGGAGGTGATAGCAGTAAACAGATCAAATCAACTGAGTTTGAATTCTCAAAAATTAACTCTTGTAATGGAGGACGTTATGCGTAAAGTAATATGGGTGATGATTATTATGGTTGCTATGATTTCCTTACAGATCGGATCGGTTAATAATGCTGCCGCAAAAGGTGTGGTTGCATGCAGTCCGGCAGGTGTATGGGATTATGGTGATGGAAATATGTGCATGATAGTACCACTCGATCCCACCGGTAAAATGTTTGCTACAACGGTGGATGTGGCTACTTCTACAGAATATAATTTAAAGCTCCAAGGTATTGTGGAAAAAATCGGACCAAATCTCTACGCATACACTCTTTACAGATATATAGTAAACGATGATGGTGATATTATAAAGAGGGTGGTTTTGGTCGGAGAGACAGAAATGGTTGATTGTGATACTCGATCGACATTAAGTAAAATCCGGTATGAATTTTATGATGGCACGCCGCCGACTCCATGGTTTCCTGGCACGCTCAGGTATGTTTACCGAGTAAAACTAGTGCAACCTGAATAGGCAGAGCAGTATCAAATGTCTGTGAAAAGAAAAGCCCGGCGGTAAAATGTCGGGCTTTTCTGTGGATGCTAACCGCAAATAGCATAAATCTGATTCACAACAACCCATTTTTTAGGCGTATCGGACAAATTCGACAACCAGTAAAATATTTATTATTTAAGATGTGTCCCCCTAGAACCTCCAGGTTTGGAAACGTCTTGAGGAAAGGCGTTATAATTGGATCACAGTTATTGAGGTTGCCTTGACTAATCTCAAGTAAGTTTCTGTACGTCAAAAGTAGAGATGTTCTGCGATAGGTTCAGGTATTGTGTGGTGGCTACTCTGCCTTTAAATGCTATCTTTCTGTTGGAGACATGTTGTAATTCTTGACAACACCTCTTTGTGTTGTTATTATGTCCAATATGAACGCCAAGTTAATGCTCAATGAACGTCACATTCTTTCTCAAGATACTTTTGTTGAGATGGTGGTGTGGGGACTCCCTTCGCCTCTTGCAAAAAGTTGCCATGTTTTCAAATACCGGCTTGCTTTGATTGTGAATGGGAACTGTGTATTACGCTATGACAACGAGGTTGGTAAAGGGGATCATAAACATATAGGCGATGATGAAAAGCCATACATTTTTACTACGCCTGAAGTATTGCTTGAAGATTTTTGGAACGATGTAGACAACTGGAGGTTTTGAGATGAGTACCGTCACTCTGGGAATCTCTTCCCGAAAAACAATTAATAAACGTTTATTTGCTGCATTTCAAGGGGAACCACAAGGTGCATTTATCAGCTTCGAATCTCCGGCGCTCCTTTTCAAAGTGCTCTCGGGTAATCGATGGAAACTGCTTAAAATTATGACAAACTCAGGGCCAATGTCAATACGTGAAGCAGCGCGGCGTTTGGATAGAGATGTCAAAGCGGTTCATCGTGATGTGCATATTCTTTTGAATGTTGGAATATTACAAAAAACCGATAAAGGTCAAATTGAATTTCCCTTTCAGGCAGTACATGTTGATTTTATGCTGGAAGCAGCTTGATTTCTTAAAAAAGAGGGTTCTCTTCACCTTGGCAGAGGCGCAGGATGTTGTCGCGATGTTTGTAGATGATGAAAGCCGCCATGATCATTGCGCTGTAGACAATTTTCCAGTTTGAGCCGAGCTGGCAGATGAATAGTGGCATTGTGGCGGCGGCGGCGATGGAACCTAAAGAGACAAAACGTGAGCAAGCGGTGACCGCCGCAAACAGAATAATTCCGATAAAGGTTGCTCCCGGAGCTAGGGCCAATAAGACGCCTAAAGCCGTGGCGACCCCTTTGCCGCCTTTGAAACCGAGAAAAACCGGGTAAAGGTGTCCCATGAAGGCGATCAGACCGGCAAGTGCCGCAACCCCGTCCCCAGCCCCGAAAAAGCGGGCTATAAGAACCGCTAGTAAACCTTTCAGGCAATCCCCGAAAAGAGTGATTAAACCGGCTTTTTTGCCCGCCGTTCGGGCTACATTGGTAGCCCCGATATTGCCGCTCCCAAGACTGCGCGGATCATTACTGTTAAACCACTCAGCCACCAGAACACCAACCGGAACGGAACCTAAAAGATAGGCCAAAAACCAAAGTAAAAGTGCTTTCATCATAATTTTTTCTCTGACTATTTATAGTTTTGATGGCAAAGTAAAATGTTTAGATGCTAGGCGCCCAAGACCTGAGGAATGAGGCGTACGAATAGTACGTCGCAGTGACGAAGGTTGCCGGGGAACGACGCATATGAACGTTTTACTTTGTCATCAACGGTATTTTTCTACATAAGCATAAGCACTGTGATTGTGGATGCTCTCCATGTTTTCCGCTTCAATCGTGAACCAGGTGATATTTTGGTCGTTTTGCAGGCGCTGGAAAAGATCTCGAACCATATCTTCAACAAACATCGGGTTGTTGTAGGCTTTTTCGGTGACGTATTTTTCATCCGGTCTTTTTAAGAGAGGATAAACTTCACAGCTTGAGGCCGCTTCAATGGTTTGGATCATATCCTCAATCCAGACAAACTTGTCAAAACTGAAGTTGACGGTGACCAGACTGCGTTGGTTGTGAGCTCCGTCTTCACTGATCGCCTTCGAGCAAGGGCAGAGGCTGGTGACCGGAACTTTGATCATGACCTGAAAGTCCATCTTCTCAGCGGTCTGGCTGCCGATGAACGTGCATTCGTAGATCATCATGCTTTTGGCCCTGGAGACGGGAGCCTCTTTTTCGACAAAATAGTCAAAAGTTATCTCGAGGTGGGCGAATTCGGCTTCCAGGCGCTCGCGGATTTCTCCGAGGATGGTGGGGAAAATGTTGATGCCGATCTTTTTGTGGTACTTATTGATAACCTCAACAAAGCGACTCATGTGCGTGCCCTTGAAATGGTGGGGCAGGCCAACATAGATATTGAATGAGCCGATAGTATTCTGTACGCCGTTGGTTTTGTCAAGGACTGAGATTGGGTATTTTACCCCTTTGACACCAACTTTGTTGATGTCAATCTGGCGGTAGTCCTGCATTTTCTGGGTATCATGAATTGGGGGCATACTTTTTCCTTATGTTTTAGCGGTAGTAGGACGCCGCAGCCTTTTCAGATTCCCAAGCTGTGACTTTGTTGACCTGAACCGGGAGTTTCTCAAGTTTTTTTTCCAATTCCAGAAAAATGTATCTAGCGATTAGTTCCGATGATGGGCTCTGTCCGGCAAACATCGGTAACTCATTGAGATAGGTGTGATCCAAGGTGTCGAGGATGGTATTAGTATGATCCTTGAGGACTTTAAAGTCGATCAGCATACCACTCTTATCTAGTTCCGAGCCGTGTATATGGATCTCGATTTTCCAGTTATGGCCATGCAGGTTTTCGCATTGACCGCAGTAGTTGAGAAGGTTGTGAGCCGCCGCAAAAGCGGTCTCGATTTTCAGTGCATATGGCATTATTTGCTTTCTCCTGAATTTTTTAAAAATGTCTGCGATGGACAAAAAATTAAAAACTTTCTGTAACTATTCAGCGTAAGTAAAAAAGCACCATATATTGATGCATTTCAGCAAATTCTGGGGACATAACCTGATTTTCCGAAGGAAATCGGGATTGTGTCCCCAGAATTTGCAGGTTAGCTGAGTGGTTACAACTTTCTTAGCTCCCAGCTCCTAGCTCCTGGGCCCGTGTTGGCGGTAGTCTTCAATGAATGAATATGGTAGACTTCTGATTAGTTCCTCCAGCGTGGTATCCCCGGATTTCAATTTGCTTATTGCCTCTTCCATGATCGGGATGGTGCTTTTCCGGGCACTTACTTTGAGTTTGTCATGCGGTGCCTTTTTGTTGATTAGCAGAATGTCATTTTGATTTGGCTCCCATAACTCGGCTATGGCGAGGCGTCCTTTGAAACGGGTGAAGTTGCATTGTTGACAGCCGTGTCCTTTGACCCATTTGATATCTGTTGGAGGGCTGGCGAAGAATTCATTAATAAGTTCTTTCGGTGGGCTGTAGGCTTCTTTACAATGTGGGCAGGTGCGTCGGGCCAGGCGTTGAGAGATAACTCCGATTAAGGATGAGGTGATCATGTTGGGTTCAACGCCGAGTCCGGTCAGGCGGGTGATGGCACCGAGTGAGTCATTAGTGTGCAGGGTGCTGATGACAAGATGCCCGGTTTGGGCCGCCCGAACTGCCATCTCAGCGGTCTCATCATCACGGATTTCACCGATCATGATGATCTCCGGGTCGTGGCGCAAAAAGACTCGAATGTAACTCGCAAAAGTCAGACCGATTTTTTCATTTACTTCGCATTGCATGAAATGATCATAGACATATTCGATTGGATCCTCGGCCGTGAGGATCTTTAATCCGGGGCGATAAGCACTCAATAGGCCTGATTGCAGGGTTGTGCTCTTGCCTGACCCGGTAGGTCCGGTGACCAGGATAATGCCGGTATTTCTTCTGAATAAATTGATCAGTTTATTAGTTAGTTTAGGAGAAAAATTGAGATTTTCAATTGTCGTTGGTGCCTGGCGTGAATCAAGGATCCGGATGACAATATTTTCTCCATAGTAGGAGGGGATTATCGATATGCGGAAGTCAATATTGCTCTTTTCTCCGTGACGCAGGATATGGGAACGAAAGCTGCCGTCCTGGGCGAGTCTTTTTTCGGCGATATCAAGTTTGCAGAGAATTTTTATCCGGGAGATGATCTCACGATGGAAATTGTTGATGTCATCCTGGAGCTCGCCGAGATTGAATTCCTGGAGCAAGCCGTCAATTCGGAATCTGATCACCATACGGCGATCGAGGTTCTCTAAATGAATGTCGGATGCATTCTGTTGGATGGCCCAACTCAAGATGCGTTGAACCAGAACGTCGGCTCTTTTGCTCTCCTGAGCTTCAACGTATTGGGGTTTTCTGATCTCTGTTTGCTCACTATCTTCCAAATCGAAGGTGAAATCAATGGCCGAGTTTTCACTGCTGAGAACAGATTTTAGGGGTTTTTTTTGCGCGTTTTTCAGCGGGTAGAGTCTTTGAAAAGCATCCTGGATAGCAACCCTGGATGATGTGACAAGGTTGATCTTTAGCCTCGTGAACATTTCAAGTTCGGTAATGATCTCAGTGTTAGTGGGGTCATCCATAGCCAAGGTGATGCTGTCTTCGGTTGTTGAAATCGGGATGACTTTGTGTCGATAAGCGTAGTCACGGTTGATTATTTTAGACAAGTTTTGATCAATATCGAATCGGCTTATATCGATAAAAGGGATGTTTAGATGGGTACAGAGGGCCTGGCGCAAAGTTTCATCGGATATCAGGGACTTTTTCAGGAGAATCTCTCCGAGGCGGTGGCCGTTTTTTTTCTGTTCTATAAGAGCGAATTCAAGCTCTTGCTCGGTGATGGCTTTGCAGCGTAATAAAATATCTCCCAAGCGGGACTTTTTATTATGTTTCTTCATTGTAGAGCGAAGCTGATCGGCTCTGATATAGTTTTTATTTACCAGGATCTCTCCTAGATATTGGTGATCATCTTTGTGTCGGGGGTTATCCTGTTGAAGTTGTAATGCTTCCCGGAGTTGCTCAGCTGTGATTAAACCTTCGTCGACCAGAAGCAGTCCGAGATGGGTGCGATTTTCTTGAGCTGGTGTCGGTTGCTGTTGATAATCCGGCTTTGCAGTTGCCATGATAACTGTCCTGAAAAAAAGGGTGTTTTGGGGTGCTTTACCACGAACTTTTAGCTCATCAGTGTCTCTTTTGTCAATCTGCTTTCTTGAGTTCTTGTTTTTTTAGAAATGTTTTTACGATGCCATCATTGGTGGAGTAGTTTTTCGAGGTGTGTGACGCTGTCGGCGAAGGTGGCGGGTTGGTCGATTTCCTGGCGCAGATAGCTGAGGATCTTTTCATGCAGAGTGATGGCGCGATCAATACGTGGGTTACTGCCGTCAACATAGGCTCCTATATTGATCAGATCTTCAGCCTCCTGATAGGCGGCCATGAGATTTAGGAGCTCGCCGGCATTTTGTACCTGCTCGCGGCGTACGACATCGATCATCACCCGGCTTTTACTGCTTAATGGATCAATTGCGGGAAAAATATTGCGGTCGGCGAGTCGGCGAGAAAGGACAATGTGGCCGTCGAGGATGGAGCGGGCGGCGTCGGCAATAGGTTCGGTTAGATCATCACCTTCAACCAGAACGGTGTAAAGGCCGGTAATTGAACCGCCGCCGTCGTCGCGGCCGGCGCGCTCCAAGAGTTTAGGGAGCAGGGAAAAGACTGAAGGAGTGTAGCCTTTGCTGGTCGGTGGCTCGCCGATGGCTAGGCCGATCTCGCGTTGAGCCATGGCAAAACGGGTTAGAGAGTCCATCATGAGCAGGACATCGCGGCCAAGGTCGCGAAAATATTCGGCAATGGCGGTGGCGAGAAAGGCCCCGCGCAGGCGCACCAGCGGCGGCTGGTCTGAGGTTGCGACGACCACGATGCTGCGTTTAAGCCCTTCCGGGCCTAAATCACGTTCGATAAATTCGCGAACCTCACGACCACGTTCGCCGATCAGGGCGATGACATTAACGTCGGCTTTGGTATAGCGGGCCATCATTCCCAAAAGTACACTTTTGCCGACGCCGGAACCCGCCATAATTCCCATACGTTGACCTTTGCCGCAGGTTAAAAGGCCGTTGACACTGCGGATGCCGAGATCAATCGGGGAGACAATCCGGCGGCGCAGAAAAGGATTTATCGGATCTCGATAGAGGGGGATTTTGGCCGGGCAGTTAAGCTCGCCGAGATTGTCAAGGGGGGCTCCGAGACCGTCGAGAACGCGGCCGAGCAGGGCTTCGCCGACGGGTATTTCAGCTGGCTGTCGCAGTGAAAAAATACGGTTGCCGGGGGCGATGCCCTGGAGCTCGCCTAGTGGCATCAAAAGGATACGTTGATCGCGAAAGCCCACGGTTTCACAGGTGATACTGGTTTTGCTTTGCGGATTTTCGATGCGACAAAGATCGCCGATTGAGACCGGTGGCCCATCACCTTCGATGACCAGGCCCGTCAGGCTGGTCACCTGGCCGGTATAACGGAAAAGTTTTTCTTTTTCAACTCGGGAAGCGAGGGCTTCAAAGTTAACTGTTTTTTTACTGGTCACTGCCTACTGCCCATTAATCAAGAGGCGGTTGAGTTCTTCGAATTTGCTGTGCAGGCTGGCGTCGATGCGCCCCATGCTTGATTCGAGGATGCAACCACCTCTCTCGATTCCCTCACCAGCTTCAATTTTAAGATCATGAATCAGGGGGAAGTCGGTGAGTAGTTGGGTGCGCAGTTCGTTAATTAATTTTAAGTCGTCGCTATTTAAAAGCAGGGTTATACTTCCTTGAATGTTGCTTTCGCTAAAGAGTTCGCGGACGCAGTCGGCGATAACACTCTCATCAAGCGAGATCTCTCGGTTGATGAGTCGCCGGGCGCAGGCCAAAGCTAGTTTGACCATCTCCTTTTCATGTTGTTGTCGGCACAGCTCCTGGGTTGAAGTGAGTCGCTCCAGGAGCTCGTCAAAGCGGGACAAGCGTTTTTCAATCTCAGCTTCGGCGCTCTTGAGCCCCTCTTCCCGGGCCTTTTCTGCAATCTCTTCTGTTCTTTTTTTGGCCTCCTTTTCAGCTTTAGCGATGATTGCGACCGCTTCGCCCCGGGCATGCATAAGCAGTTCGAGTTTTTCATTTTCCGCCTGGATGCGGTGTTCGTCAAGCTCCTGGGTCGTAGGGAGATGGGGCTCCGTTATTGTTGTTGATTCGCTACTCGGGGTCGTCGATTGGGGAAAGATAGCGGTTTTAAAACTCTCTTGCGAAGAGATTTTTCTTCTTGTTTTTGTTCCCCTGGTTTTGCTTGATTTTGTCAAACGGGGCAGGTGGAAATCACTTATACTTTGACTGCTTTGTGGGTTTGTTGCCGGTTTCGGTGGGAGCTCGACCCGAGAGTAGGTGAGGGCTTGGAAGGCACTCTTGTTTAAGGCAGTTTTGTTTAAAGAACTCTTTCTAGACAACGATATCACCTCCGCCGCCTTTTGAGGCGATAATGATTTTACCCTCTTCTTCAAGTTTGCGAGCAACCTTGACGATGTTCTGTTGGGCTTTCTCGATGTCAGTAAGGCGGGCCGGGCCCATAGCTTCCAAGTCGTCCTGGATCATGGCGGATGCCCGTTGTGACATATTCAGGTAGATCTTCTCTTTGACTTCATCAACCGCAGTTTTCAAAGCCAGCAGGAGGTCTTCGTTGTTGATCTCTTTCAAAATTGACTGGATGCCGCGATCGTCAACGTTGATCAGGTCGTCAAACGTAAACATCAGTTTGCGAATCTCATCAGCTAAATCGGGGTCGTTCTCTTCAACAACGGCCATGATTGCCGACTCGGAGTTTTTGTCAAGGTTATTGATCACTTCAGCTACCGCCTCAATTCCGCCGAGACCTTCGCTGGCCATACCTCCGGTGGTTTTTAATTCACCGTCGAGAACCGTCTCAATTTCATCGATCATCTCCCGGGGCACCGCTTCAAGGGAGGCGATGCGCAACATAATATCACCCTGAATGCCCTCCGGCAGCAGGGTGATGATATCGGCCGCCTGTTCAGGGTTAAGATGGGCCAAAATCAAGGCAATGGTCTGGGGGTGCTCGTTGCGGATAAAGGAGGCGATAACCTTGGCATCGACATGGGCCAGATTACCAAACGGTTTATGACGTAACGAATCCCGAACCTTGTCGAGAAAATTGTCCGCCTTGTTTTCCCCCATGGTTTTGACCAGGATATTTCGCAGATAGTCGCGGCCGCCGGAGAAAATCGCCTTGTGGCCGACGGTGTCGCTGAACTCGCGGGCGATGTTTTCAGTTACTTCACCGGGAATGTCACCTAAATGTGAGATCTCCTGACTTAATTGCTGTAATTCAAATTCACTGCAGAGCTGTAACACGGAGGCGGCTACATCTTCACCTAGTCCGAGCAGGAGAATTGCAGCCTTCTGTCGGCCGCTGAGAGGACTGTCTTTGCCTTTTGCCATAATTCCTGAACCTTAAATATTAAGCTGTCTGCTCCTTTAACCATACTTTGACAACTTTGGCAACCTCCTCGGGGCTTTCCGAGGCAAAGTTGGTAACTTGATCCATAACCGTTGTCTGACGATTGATTTCAACTTTTTCGCTAACTTGATCAGCCATTTCACCAAATCCTTTTTTGTCTGCGTCGGTATCGGGTGACTTGGTTAAACCGGTTCCGCCAAGACTTGAAGCGAGAAAGCGCAGGCCGGGCTTGAGGATTTTGAAGTAGAAAAAGAGGGCCGCCAGAGCGATGCCGAGATATTTAAGGCCGCTGAAAATCATGCTGTAACGATTAGCTTTGTTGAGCTCTTCGACCTCTTGATTAAGGCTTTCATTATTGAAGGCGATGGTTGCGACTTCGACCTGATCACCCCTCTTTTTGTTAAAGCCGATCGCTTTTTTTACCATGTTGGTATAGATCAGGATCTCGGTCTCGCTACGCGGGCTGTAGGTTTTTTCTTTACTTTCGTCCGTACTCACATATCTACCGTCGACCATGACCGCAACACTGACCTTTTTGACCGCGCCGACCGGCATTACCGTACGGCTGACAAGTTTGGAGATCTCGTAGTTGCGAAGTTCATCCAATTTGTCGGCATTGTTGCGGCGTCCGCTTCCGGCGCTCTGATTGACATCTTTACCGGGAACATTACTGCTCGTTCCGGGGACGCCTCCGGCTCCGGCCTCCTGATTGACGGTTTTTTCATTGAGAAGATGTTCGCTGCGGATTGCGACCTGGTCGGGGTCGAAGAGTTCTTCAGTTTTTTCGACTTTGTTGAAATCGAGATCAGCCGAAACCCGGACAACCACGTTGCGCCGACCGACGACCCGTTCCAGCATCGATTGCAGGCGCTCTTCCAGGTTGCTTTCATACTGTTTCCGGAAATTCATCTCGTTGACCGACATCCGGCCCTGACCGGGTCGTTTCCCCAGATCTTTTGAGAGGGTCGTGCCGAACGTGTCAAGAACGGTGACCTTCTCCTGCTCAAGCCCGGCAACGCTGCCGGCCACCAGAGCCATGATTCCTTCGACCTGATCGCTTCGCAGGCGGGCACCGGCATGGAGTTTCAGGATAACCGAACAGGTTGCATCTTGTTGATCTTCAGTGAAAAGGGTTTTTTTTGGCAGGACTAGATGTACTCTGGCAGATTCTATCTGTTTGATTTCATTGATGGTTCTTGCGAGTTCTCCCTGTAGGGCTCGTTGAAAGTTGATGTTTTGGACAAACTCGGTAACCCCGAGATTGGTTTTGTCGAAGATCTCAAAACCGACGCCGCCGCGCATAATCTGGCTCCCTGCCAGTTTGAGACGGATTTCATAAACATCATCTTTTGCAACTTTGACGGTTTGACCCGAGTTGGTCAGCCGGTAGGGAATCCGGTTGCGTTGCAGATAGTCGACCACGTTTGCAGCCTCTTCTGAAGGGAGATTGTAGTAGAGTGGTGCATATGCGGTAGAGAGAGAGACGGTGACGGTTGTGATTAAGCCGATAGTCAGAACGGCGGCACCCCCGAGAATCCCGATTTTCTGGAGCGGGCTACGGGATTTGAACCAGGCGAGCAAGATTTTTAGTTGTTCCATGAGATTTCCCTTGTAATGAAGAGTGGTAACCTTTTTTTAGCCCTTAACCTACACTGGCATCTTGATAATTTCTTCATAGACCTTCATGGCCTTGGTGCGAACTTGGCCCAGGAGCTGCATTGAGAGGTCGGCTCGTTGTAGAGCGACTACCGCGCCTAATGTGTCTTGGGATTGTCCGGTGGTCACGGCTGTAATTTTTTGATCAGCCTGTATCTGGAGGTCGTTAACTTGTTGCAGGGCTTGGTTTAAGGTGTCCGCAAAGTTGGTTGACGGGCTCCCGTTTGTGGGTTGTGAAACCGCTTGTGCCGTTTGTGACATTCTCTTGAGTTCATTGAGATGGGCCGCAAATGGATTGCTGGAAATAGTCGTAATAGCCATATTTTTACTCTCTTAAGTGAAGTTGTGATCGGTTATTTTAACAGTTCTAAGGTTTTGTCGGCCATCTCTTTGGCATTTTTCATGATGGTTGCATTGGCCTCATAGCTGCGAGTCGCTGAAAGCATGTTGACCATCTCTTCAAACGTGTTAACGTTGGGGTAGGCGACATAGCCATCGCTGTCGGCATCGGGATGGCCGGGCTGGTACTTCATGATCAGGGGCGAAGGGTCGGTTATGACTTCCGCCACCTCGACGGACATGGTCTGCATCCCTGGACTTATGGCCTGTTTCGTAGTTTTTTCTGCGGGTTTCGGCAGGGCTGCCTGGAAAACGACATCCCGGCGTCGATAGGCTCCACCCTCCGGGGTTTTGGTTGTATTTTGGTTGGCCAGATTGCCGGCAATAACATTGAGCCTGAAGCGTTGAGCTGACATGCCGCCCGCACTGATTTGTACCATACTGTCAAAGCCCATGTTTATTTACCTCCCTCAACGATTGCGGTTTTGAGAATCGACATCTTGTTTTTGAGCATCTGCATAGTCCGGTTGTAAGCACTGTTGTTGATCGCCTGCTCAGCCATTTCCTGGTCAAGGTTGACTGAGTTGCGGTCAAGGCCTCCCAAGGTGTTCTCTTTGACCGTAATGCTTCCCCGGATCGAGTTTATGCTACCCGATCTCCCCAGATGATTAATGTTGGTGGTTCTCATGGTCAGGGAGTTGGTTTGGCCGGCGGCGTTACGCAAGGTTTCGGCAAACTCGAATTTTTTTGCCTGGTAGCCGGGAGTGTCGAGGTTGGCTATATTGCCGGCAATGACTTCGGCTTTTTGTGAACGAAGCTGTGCGGCTTTGACTAGTATGTCGCTGGTGTTGTCAAAAAGGCGGTTGATTGTCATGGATTTGACACTCCATTCTCTAGATAACCCGCTTATTTGCAGGCTGCATTTATGTCTATAGTTGAAGATTGTTCATTTTTTGGATAAATTTGTTTTTCTGTAACTTGTGGTCTGCAAGCTGTGTGCCATCTGCTGATTTATTGTCGATAAGCTTTTATTCAGTAACCCGGGAGGCAAGAATTTCCTGGTGGGGGGTAAAGCTTAATACTCGGGATTGAGTTTTGAGTGTGAGAAACCGGACAGAAGGGGTAGGTGTCCGGTCGTTGTCCAGCCCCTGTTTTTGGGTTGCGCTGCCCCGTTGGGCGTTTAAGCTTATCAGTAAAGCCTTAGTAGATTAGTCAGAAGTTCGGTCTGGTGTCCGGTTTTAGGTCGTATGTGTCCGGTTTAGGGGGGGGCAATAAAAGCAAAAAGGCCAATCCGTTAAGACTGGCCTTTTCTTTGTATCTAGCTGATTTTACTGTCAAAAACTGGAGCGGGATACGGGATTCGAACCCGCGACTTTCAGCTTGGGAAGCTGACACTCTACCAGCTGAGTTAATCCCGCGTGCTGTATTATGATCGCGCCATTTACAATGAAATCTGAAGGTTGTCAATCAGTTTTTATCAAAGCAGCCGTTTTTTACTTCACAAAATTGGCAAATTAGTCTATACAATAATGTTAATGTGCATTTAGTTTGTTACAAATTTATCTATTTGATTGATTGATGGAGGAGTATTGCAGGAATCTTTTTCTATCTCCGGGTTACATGATGTGATTCCGGGTCTGTTTGCTTTATGTGATAAGGGTTCTGACAGCCTGGAAAAATGGCGTCGTGATCTCTTGGTTTTGCTTGATGATCGCGAAGGGGAAGCCTTGGATCGGCTCTCTTTGAGTGACTCGGGATCGTTGCGACGGGTCGCTTTGTGTGCTTCCATCCTGCGCACGGTTTTTTCTTTACGTTCTGAAGAGAAGACCGGTTTCAGTGTGGTGCAGGCGCTTTTCGATGTAGTTCGCGAGATTGAGCGCAAAGATTTGCAGCCGGCTTTTTACGCCGAGCTTATCTCGTTGTTTAAAGGGGCTTGCGGGATTGACACAGGCCCTGTCATTATCAATGACGATCATGGTGAAAATGATTTATGCGGCCGCGAAGCTGCACTTTTGCGCTCCGAGCAACTTGATGCTATGGTACGCCGGGTCGAGAGCTTTATGTCTCGTTACAGTGATGGGTTGCAACCGGAAACCGTGATTCGACGCCGGCAGCGTCAGAACCATATTCAAAAGTATTTCGGGGCTGATGATGGTCAATGGAATGATTGGCGCTGGCAGATTCAAAATATTGTTCAGGATGCCGATACTCTGCTTAAACTCGTTGGTCTTAAGTCGGATGCGGCTGAGGCTGTAGCCCGGGCTCGTCAGCATCACCTTCCTTTCGGGGTGACGCCTCACTATCTTTCTTTGATGGATGATGATCTTGAGGTTGACGAGGAGCTTGGAGGGCGGCGGGATGCGGCGATTCGGGCTCAGGTGCTGCCGCCGCCGGAATATGTCGAACAGGTAGTTGAATCACGGCTTAAAAGTGGTGATTTTTCCGGCCTCGATTTTATGTTGGAAGAGGATACTTCACCGATCGATCTGATTACCCGACGCTACCCGGCAATCTGTATTTTTAAGCCTTTTAATACCTGCCCCCAGATATGTGTCTATTGTCAGCGAAATTGGGAAATAGAAGATGCCATGGCGGCGGATGCTCTGGCTCCACCGGATAAGATTGAAGCGGCAGTACAGTGGATTGCCGAACACCCGGCCATTCGTGAAGTCTTGATAACCGGTGGTGATCCATTGGCTATGGATGATGACTCTTTTGAGCAGATTGTGGGTCTGGTTGCCGCCGTTCCCACGGTTGAGCGCATTCGTATCGGAACCCGAACTCTGGTGACCATGCCGATGCGGATTACGGAGCGGCTGGCTGCATTTTTAGGTTCCCTGCGCCGGCCGGGGCAGCGTGAAGTTGCGGTTGTAACACATGTCGAACATCCCTACGAATTGACCCCCGAGGTCGTAGCGGCGGTCGAACGGCTCCGGCGTCAGGGCATCGGGGTTTATAATCAGCTGGTCTACACCTTTTTTGTCTCGCGTCGTTTCGAGGCTGCCTTTTTACGGCGCCGTCTGCGCCAGATCGGGATTGACTCTTATTATACTTTTAATACAAAAGGTAAAGAGGAGACGGCCGGGTACCGGGTGCCGATTGCTCGTCTTTTGCAGGAGCAGACTGAAGAGGCCCGGCTCTCTCCCGGTATTGAGCGTACCGACGAAGCCGTTTTTAATGTTCCGGGTCAGGGTAAAAGTTATATTCGTTCAACCCGTCAGCGCTTCATGATCGGTTTGGCTGCAGATGGCTCACGAATTTATGAATTCTTCCCTTGGGAGGATGGTATTGTCCGAATTGCTCCAGCCTCCTATGTAGCACGTGATGTGCCGATTCTAGGTTATCTTGAGCGGCTTAATGCTATTGGTGAAAATGTCGAAAATTACCAGTCGATCTGGTACTACTATTGAGGGACGCCATCCCGTGACTTTTTACACCCCAAGGAAGTCTCCTTGGGGTGCGAATGCATCAAAGCTGATGGGGGGGGTAACGTTAGAGTGCGCAAGTAGGTGGTAAGAGATGATTAAAGCTGCAGATAAATGGTTGATCTATATTCTCGGCCCCCGAAAAATGCAGAATGAGCTTTTGGCTGATTTTTTGTATAAGGAGACCAAAATTGCATCTCATATTGATATTCGTGATGAGTTTTCTTGTCCGGATGTTTATTGGCCGGGTAAAATCATGCTCTTTTGTGATTGTCAAATGAAGCAATATTCCGATTTGGTAGATCAGATAGCTGCGGCTGATTTACTTGAGCACCAGAATTTTTATCCGCTCCTTTTTAACGTGATGGAGAAGATCAGTGTCGGCGATGAGTTGGTGCGTTTAGGGGTGCGAGGTCTGTTTTATGATGATGAACCGCTCGAAAATCTGGTGCATGGGATTGCCGCTGTGCGCAAAGGCGAGATTTGGTTGCCGCGTCATATTTTAAGCTCCTGTTTATCTTCTTTCCGTCGTCGTGAAAAAAACCAAAAGCTTGAAAAAACAGAAGGGGAAAAAAAACAAAAAATTAAGTCGACGTTGTTGAGTTTCCGGGAACTTGAAGTTCTGCGACTGGTTATGAAGGGGCATATCAATGCCGAAATAGCCGATGAACTCGGTCTCAGCCCGCACACGGTTCGTAGTCATCTCTATCGAATTTTTCGCAAGATTGAAGTCAAAAGTCGCCAGCAGGCAGCTGTTTGGGCTACTGAAAACTTGTAGGATTCATACTTTTTTAATACTATTCAGGCTTGATCAGGTAATCTTTCATACTTTTGCCTGATTGATTTTTCTTTTCGAGGGGGCTATTATACAAAGAGAGTCAGGAAAGCGATTAGAAAAAAATACCGGCAATTTTCAGGTTTTATGGAGGGCAAGATGAAGATGAAAAAGAAGACTTCACATAAAGTATCAATCGCAGTAATTGGTGTGATTGCAATGTTTTTAAGTTTGGTGCCAGTGACGGCAATGGCTGGGACGTTTACGCCGGCGATGCTTGACAATCTCAGCTTCCTTTATGCTGGTAATGGTAGTACTGTGGTGTCTGGTAGTACGAAGAATGCTGGTGTTTTTGATGTAACTGGTAATCCATTTGCAGGTCAAGCCGGGGATGTTGATGTGGTCTATCTTGGTTCCGAGGCAGGTTATAATAATAAGTTGAAACATCAGCCAAGCTTTTCATATAAAACGGTTTTTAATAATTCCAGTAATAGTTTTGGCTATAAGTCTACTTTAGATATAGATACTGCTTATTTTAAGACTTTAGGTGGGGATTCTGATTGGATAAATTGGTATGATGGTGATACGCGTAAAAATCAAAGTGACCTCGGTATAAAAATCTTTAAACTTTCTGGATCTCTCCTGAGTGAGTATACTTTATCTACTGGCATTTTTAACGATGACTACAACTATTATGTGTATGGTTTTGGGGATGGTGGTGGTTTACCAGTTGATAATGATTTTGATGATTTAGTTGTCGCCGTCAGAGGCAACGCCGTTCCCATCCCTAGTGCCGTTTGGCTCTTAGGTTCCGGCCTTCTCGGAATGGTTGCGATTCGTCGAAAAAAGAGAGCTTAAAGAAAAAATAGAAAAATACGGGATAAACTACAGTTTTTCTCTTTAGTTTAAATTTAAAAGCCCCCTGCCGTCAGGCAGGGGGCTTTTTGTTTTTTTGTTTTTTCGACAACCACCGCGAACGCCATCAGCTTCGCTTCGCCCACTTCGAGGGGGACAGGCTGCCGGACATTCTTGGTGCGCGTAATGGTTTGACACTGAGCGAGTTATTGATAACCGATTTCCCCGTCAAACCCAGTCCCCGCCTTGCGGCAGAGTGATTTTCTTTTATATCTTTTACATGGGGACAGCCACCGATTAATCGGTGGCTGTTGGAATTTATCAATAAAAGCGAATATCTCGATATGTCTTCGTCAAGAAATGATCCCTCCCGAGATAAACCGGGCCATGTTTTTACCTTATTTTCAAACCTCCGCAGGCGGGGTCATTGCTTTTGCTGGGCTTGTCCCTGTAAAGAGCTTTGCGAAAAGCTTTGACCCCATTCAAGAGGGCGAAGCAAAGTTCGTCGCTACTCGCTTTAACTTCGAGGGTGTTATCAAACTGCGGAAGCCTTCACCCTTCTTTAATCAATTGCAAAAGTTCAGCCGTTGAAAAACGGGCGCTCTGGTCGCTGGTGGAGAGAATCTGGTCGGCGAGGTTGCGTTTTTCCTGGTGCAAGCGGACAATTTTCTCTTCGATAGTCTGTTGGCTGATGAGGCGATAGACGGTGACCGGGCGGGTCTGGCCTATGCGGTGGGCGCGATCCGAGGCCTGGTCTTCAATCGCCGGATTCCACCAAGGGTCTAAATGGAGAACATAGTCGGCCGCAGTCAGGTTGAGGCCGAGACCGCCGGCTTTGAGACTGATTAAAAAGAGGTTGGCCTGACCATTTTGAAAGGCTGAGATTTCGGATTGACGTTTGTTCTTCGGGGTTGAACCATCAAGGTAGCGGTAGGCGATCTTTTTTTCATCGAGATATTTGCGGATCAGGTTGAGATGTTTGACAAATTGGCTGAAAACCAGGGCCTGATGACCACCGGCTAAAAGATCGTCAATAACGCGGCCGAAAAGTTCCAGTTTGGCACTTTCTATACTGCTGTCCGGGACTACCAGGCGCGGGTTGCAGGCGGCTAGGCGGAGTTTAGTCAATTCGGCCAAGACTTGAATTGATGAGTGTTTGCCACCCTCTTTTTGTTCGGTAACCTCTTCTAATCGAGTAATGGCCTGGCGGCGGACGGCTTCGTAAAAATTACGTTCAGTCGTACTCATTTCAACCTGGAGAAGGATTTCGGTGCGCGGCGGCAGCTCTTTTAAGACCTCACTCTTTTTGCGCCGCAGAAGGTAAGGTTTAAGGATTTTTCGTAAATGGAGGCGGGCGTCAGTGTCGTTTTCCTGCTCAATGGGCAGGGCGAAACGCTGGTTGAACTGTTCGAGAGAACCCAGCAGTCCGGGGTTTATGAAGTTAAAGAGGTTCCAGAGCTCGCCCAAGTGGTTTTCCATCGGTGTGCCAGTCGTGATCAGGCGGAATTTGCCTTTTAAGCTCATGGCCGCACGTGAACGTTTGGTGTTCATGTTTTTAATTGCCTGGGCCTCATCGAGAACAATTATTTCCCACTCTTTGTCGGCTAAAAGCTCCTGTTCTTGTTGGAGCATGGTGTAGCTGCAGATCAAAAGATCGTAGGGTTTGAGTTGCTCAACAAGTTGGCGACGGTAAGAGCCGCCAAAGAAGATAGGGTTAAGCACGGGGGCGAAGCGTCCGCACTCTTCGAGCCAGTTGCTGCAGACTGAAGTTGGTGCCACTACCAGAACCGGGCCGGACTCGGCTCGGGAGAGGATCAGGGCCAGGGTTTGGACGGTTTTACCTAATCCCATGTCATCGGCCAGGCAAGCTCCAAAACCTAAATGGGCAAGTCGAGAGAGCCAGAAAAAGCCTTCGACCTGATAACTTCTAAGCTCGGTTTTCAAGGTTTTCGGAATCTTCGGGGCGAAACTTTCCGCTTCTTTGAAACGGGATAGATGTTCGTTCCAGGAGCTGGCGCAGTCAACCTCAAGTCCGGCCATAAGTTCAGCCACACTGGTAATTGCCGCTTTATGGATGGTTAACTCGCCTTTTTCGTCGCTGAGATAAAAACTTAAATCATGCAGCCGGCGGCGCAGATCTTCGGTCAATGTGATAAATTGATTGTCAGCCAGGGGTAAAAAACGACCTGGCCCTTGCTTGATAGTCTTCAATAGATCACTAAGTTCGATGATCTCATTCTCATCAAGTTTAAGTTCACCCTCAATTTTGAACCACTCGCGGTGGGGTAGAATATTGAACTTAAAAGCTGAGGCCTGGGTTCGATTTTTCAAGCTGATCTTTTTCCCCGCCGGCCACTCGCAGATGAGCCACTCCTCGGATGGTTCGTTGGCAGGGGCTACTGATGATTGTTTTTCCTTTTCTTCGTCAATTTGCTGAAGTTCCTGAATCTCGGCCAGGATTTGCAAGCACGTTTCAAGTTCATTGATCTGCCAGCTGGCATTATGGTTGATCTTTGTTAGAGTGGGACAGGCTTGCAAAAAAAATTCCCGGTGTGTAACTTCAAGCTCAAGGTTGCGGTGGATTGAACAGGGTTGTTGTTCAATCGTGGCAAAAATATGTTTTTGTCCCTCCCCCGGGATTAAATGGGGCCCCAGAGGACCCAGAGGTTTGACTCGAAGGTCAAAACGCAGGCCATTACCGGAGGGGAATATTTGTAAAAAAAGAGGCGCGTTATTGGTTTTAGTCTCGGTTTCGGTCGATTCCGGGGCAAGGTTGCTCAAAATCGGTAAAATAGCGGCCAGGGGTCGCAGGGTTTCTAGGATTTCGTTTTTAGCTTCCTGGGGTAAGGTTAGTCCTTTTCCGAGAAGCTTGGCCACCTCTTGGTATTCGTCCGAATTGCGGTAGAAGGTGAAGCGAGTCGAGGATTCGGCGATCACCATGATATCCCGATTTTCCAGATCAGGGTGGAGCGAAATTGAAAACGTGTTGTTCTCGGAATTGCTCTCTATAACGATTGCGACCTGTCCCGGACCTACGGCGACGGGAATTTCAGGATGTCCATTGAGGAAGAGATACGGATGTCCGGACAG
>JAYEMC010000107.1:0-4456 GCA_034717935.1 Pseudomonadota bacterium
ATATTTCCGGTCATGGTTATATTACGTTCGTTTACAATGCTGATGATAATAAAAGCTATGTTTACGATGGTCAGAGCATACCGTCCGGCTCAGAGCCCAATGCGCTTATTGCTCCTTTCTGGAACAATAAAACTTACTCTAAATTGTGAGGAATTCATATCGTTTATGAAACCCGTGAGGTTTCATCCGGCCATAAAATTTTTGCTTTGCAATTTTTGATTAATAAAGTTGATGAGTTTCAGATGGTTCTGGAAGAGGGCAGTCCGAATATTTTATTTAGTTACGGTGGGGTTGTTTCCGGGGGGCCAAATACAGTTCTGGTTGGTATTGAGAGCCATGATGGTAGATATGGTTTGCGTTATCCCGGTTTTGACACGGCCAAAGAGTATGCACCGGTTAATCGGTCGGTACTCTTCTATTTAGGAAATTCACCATCCCCTAATCCTGACGATCCGTTGGACATTGATAATGATGGAGATGGTTATTCTGAGAACGAGGGGGATTGTAATGATAATGATAGTTCAATCCATCCTGGGGCTTATGATAAGTGTGACGATGGGGTTGATCAAAATTGTGATGGAAAAGATGCGTCGTGCACCAGTTCTTCTCCAGATGGGGAGGATAGTGATGGAGACGGTTACTATACGAAAACCAATGCCTTTAGTGGTATTCCAGTTGATTGTGACGATACTGATGGAAGTGTTTATCCCGGAGCTCCGGAGATCTGCAATAATGGCATAGATGATAATTGTAATGGCGAGATAGATGAGGGTTGCTCAGGAGATGACCCTCGGGATAGCGATGATGATAGGGATGGTTATTCTGAGAACCAGGGTGATTGTAATGATAATAATGAAGATATTCATCCCGGAGCTTCAGAGGTCTGCGATAATGGTATAGATGATGACTGTGATGGCCTGACCGATGAGGGTTGCTCAGGGGATGACCCTCGGGATAGCGATGATGATGGGGATGGTTTTTCTGAGAATCAAGGAGATTGTAATGATAATAACAAAAATGTTTATCCCGGAGCTTCAGAGATCTGTGATAATGATATAGACGATGATTGTGATGGTTTGACCGATGAGGGTTGCTCAGGGGATGACCCTCTTAGACCTGATGGTCAGGGATCCGCTTATCGCTACGTCATTAGTGATGCTCCGAATAATAGCTGGGAAGAATTTTCTCAAGACGCCACAGGGCTAGGACTTTCACCTAGTAGTTTGTCCGCGCCTATTCCTCTTGGTAGGGGGGTAAAAGGCGAGTATGAGGATGTGCCGGCTTTCACGTTTACGTTTTACGGTGAAGAATATACCAACATTTATGTTGCCGGCAATGGTTATCTGGTTTTTAACCCGTCATATCCTAATTTCGATAATATAGCTTATGACGGCAAGGGCTTGCCGGCGGTTGCCGAGCCCAACAATATTATCGCTCCGTTTTGGGGTGAGAGCCAGCCCCTTCTTGGGGGGGGCTATATGGCTAAATATGAGACGTTAGGGGTTGCTCCAGAGCGTCGATTTGTCATGGAGTTCAGCCATCTCGCAAATCTGAATGGTGGTCAGGATCTCACTTTTCAAGTGGTATTGTACGAAAAAGAGAGCAACATACAATTCAACTACGATTCGGTAGTTTCGGCGGGGGCGGATTTTAATGTTGCCGGGATTGAAAATGGTGATGGTAGTAAAGGTTTACGTTATACCGGTGTTGATGATGTCGGAACCATTGAGAATCTCTCGGTACTTTTCTATTTAGGTGGGCCGCCCCCATTGCTCTATCTGCCGTTGGCGCAAGCCTTGAATGATGGTTTGCAGGCCACTATTGGCCTGTTGAACGATAGTGTTGAACCGGTCAGCGGAGTTCTTCAGGCTCGCAATGAACTTGGGGAGGTGGTTGACGAGAATGATTTAACCTTGTCGGAAAATTCTTATGAAGAGATCTCTGTAACGGATCTCTACAGCCAAAATCTTGCTGATATTTCGTATCTGACTTATGCGAGTGACGCTGAAACGGTTTTGGGATACGTTCGTCTAACTGATGATGGCTTGGGGCGGGCGGCGGCTTACCCGGCTGCCTCCTGTTTTGAAAACAGCCCGAGCCTGTCGGTTCCGAGCATTCTTCTTGAAGATGGTTGGCGGACAACTTTATGTCTAATCAACACCGGTGATAATAAATGTGATTTGACTATTGAGTTTGACAATGAAACCTCGTGTAATAGTTTGTTTCTTGAGCCCAGGGAGCAGTTAACTTTAAGTTCACTTGGTGAGTTGGAAGTAAGTCCAAAACAGGGTGGGGAGATTCTTCTTAAAGATTCTGAAATAATGCCGACTGGTGCGGTTATTAAAGGCGGGGAAGGCTTGATCGGCACGATCTTTTATTCTAACGGTGAAGTTATGAGTGCGGTCAACTTGAGTGCTCAGGGTAGTAATTTGTCGGTTTTTCCTCACCTGTTGGGAACTGATGGTTGGTGGAGTGGGATTGTTACCTCTAATCCCGGTACGACTGAAGCGGAGTTAACTCTTCGCGGCTATAGTCCGACCGGGGACGATCTTGATTTGATTTGGAGCTCAGGTTTTTTGGGGGCAACGAAAAGTCAGTCATTTTTGGCTTCTCAGGTGGTTGTAAAGGATAGAGGCTGGCTTAAGGTTGAAGCGGGTACGCCGATTACCGGGATGGAATTTTTTGGTACGGATGATGGTCGGCAACTGGGAGGTCTTTCATCAGCAGGGCTGATTGGAAATGAGGGTGTTTTCCCCCTGGTAAAAAATAGTAGCGGGGAAACATGGACTGGTCTGGTTATGGCCAATCTGGGCGAAGAAGCGATTGTTGTGACATTGATCGCCTGTAATGATAGGGGAGAGATCCAGGGTGAAAGACGCCTGGGGATATCCGGGCATAGCCAGGAAGTCTCTGAAATTAAAGGGTTGTTTGATGACAATATTGACCGGGCTACCTATATTCGGTATACGGTTAAGGATGATGGTGAGGTTGCAGCGCTTATGCTTACCGGCCGCAACTATGAAAAAGATGGTTCCGATTTCAAACAGCTTGATGCTCTTCCAGCTTTACGGCTGCACCACTGATAATTGTTATTAATGGGTCTGTTCTGCTTAAAAATATTGTAAACTTTTCTTAGTTGAGTTAAATGAAAACCTCAACGCGGTTTTACTGCGTTGAGGTTTTTTGTGATTGAGCTGATTAGTTGTTTAGTGATGAAGCGTAAATTATTAGTTGTAATCGCCGGGCTTTTTTTATTGCTGTTTTTGGGGATGGCCCGGCTGGGTCGTAATAGCGTTATTCGGCGTCTTGATATGGTGTCTATGGAGTCGAATTTTCAGATGGCGGAAACGGCTTTACGTTCCGGTCGGAATAAGCTCGCCACCCAAGCTTATCGGGCGGCAATTGTCGCATATCAGCACGGTTTGTCGCGAGGTGGATACTATCCGGTCACAAGCGGCGAATATCTGACGGCGGGAAATTGTTATCAACAAATTCGGCAGCCCCGGCAGGCTCTGCAGTGCTATGAAGATGGATTGCTAAGCGATCCTTGGTCGATCACCCTGCTTACCAGCCTGGGCGGCTGTGCCAACCGTTTGGGAGAGCATCAAAGAGCGCTTGCCGCATTAGAAAAAAGTCAGTCAATATACCCGTTAAAAAATAAGCTGCGCCCACTTTTGCAAAAGTTGAGGGTTGAAGAGAGAGGAGAACGTAAATGAAAAAACGGGGTCGCCTAAGTAGGACAGATAGGCCCTCTGAGCTTCGGCAAAGAAGAATTGCTGGGGTAAAGGCTGCTTCAACGGTTCGGACGTTCTCACTTTTTACGGTGGTGTCGCGCCGAGGCTGGCAGATGCTTCTCCTCTTTTTTTTCATGATTTCTCCGTTGGTTTTTGTCTCCGGCTATGATCCTTCAGGCAGGATTTTTTGTACCCTTTACACCTTGCCCAAAGCCTACTTTATTGCCACATGTATCCTGCTGTTTTGTCTTTTTTACTCTTTTAATCTGTTTCGTAAATCAGAGCAGAGGACGGGTTTTCAGTTTTTTCTGCACCACAGTAGAGGGCTTAAAATTGTTGCCTTGTTCTTTCTTTTTCCGGCTTTTTCTCTGTCTCAAGCATTGGTACGAGAAGCTGCTATCTATAGCTTTATAAACTATTTGTTGTTGGGGCTTTTTTTTATGGTTCTGGTGCAGCTTTTTGCTCGACAAGAGTTGCGCTGGGCGGCCATTTATGGTCTGATTGGCGCTTTGGCGGTGTTTTCTTTTTTTGGAATAGTCCAGTTTTTTGGTTATAAAATCCCCTTTTTGATTCCTATATTGGGGCCCGCTTCAACCTTTGGTTACCGAAATCCGGCAGCTCAATTTATTGCTTTGGTTATACCTTTTGTTATTTTTGCGGGCTGGCGGCATTGGCGCTTGTGGCGGCTAAAAGGAACCAATATTCAATTCTCAATTTTTTTC
>JAYEMC010000108.1:0-4451 GCA_034717935.1 Pseudomonadota bacterium
TTATCCATCTGCATGACCTCTTGCGGGCTGGAGTGATTTGAATATGAATATTAAAAATAAAATTATCCCGATTAAGGCTTTGATTATGGATGTCGACGGGGTGCTTACCGACGGTCGCATTATCATCGACAGTAACGGGGTTGAGAGTAAGCAGTTTGATGTTCGTGATGGTCATGGACTGAAAATGCTTAATCGCAGCGGTGTGAGTTTGGCTCTTTTGACCGGTCGTCGCTCTCCGGTGGTCAGCCGCCGGGCTGCAGAACTTGGTATCGATATCGTTTTTCAGCGCTGTCATGATAAATTGCAGGCCTTTAGTCAAATTAGTCGGCGTCTTGGCTTGGACGATCACGAAATTGCTTATATCGGTGACGATGTGGTCGATATCCCGGTACTGCTTAAAGTCGGCTTTGCCGCCACGGTCGCCGACGCCGATCCCGAACTTGTTCCGGTTGTCGACTGGCAATCATCGCGGCCCGGTGGTCGCGGCGCGGTACGTGAACTCTGCCGGATGATCATGCAGGTTCAGGGAACCTGGAATAAAGCTATGGCCCGGTATTTGGTGTAAGTTGAAAAAAAAAGTTCTTATAACTATTTTTATACTTATAGCTCTCTCCGGAGGGATTTATTACTTGGTTAAGCCGGTGCTGCATGATCCTTCGCGTTTGCCGATCGACCTGCCCAAGATCGCCAAGCATATTGAGTTTGAGCTTGAGAATGTCCGTTATGGTCATACCCGTGCCGGCGTTAAAAAATGGGAGCTGAGTACGCAGAAGGCCAAGCGTGTTAAAGGTCAAGATGAGATTCTTTTAGAGGGAGTTAAAGCTCGGATCTATGCTGACGGCAAACTTGAGAGCGATACGCAGATCGAGGCGAAAAGCGGTTCTTACGTGATCGATAGTGGGGATATGCTGCTCGAAGGCCAGGTCAAAATTATCAATCGCCAATTTCAGATTGCGACTGAGCGCCTCCGTTACCAGGAATCTTTAGAGGAGATTTCAGCCCCTGAAAGCTTGATCGTCGAGAGCGAAAAACTGACTATAACGGCAAACCGGGCGACTATCGATTTGCCGCGTCAGCAACTTCACTTCAGAGGCAAAGTTAAAGCCCGTATTCTGCTTGCCGGAGATGCGGGCAAAGCTAAAGTGAAAAGCAAACCTCCAGTTAAGGTTGAAAAGAGATAACTTCTTCGAGACAGGATGAACAAAACCGCGACAAAAACTTCACTCTGCCGTAAGGCGGGGACCGGCTTTAACGGAAACGCCGGTTATCAATAAATTGCGTAGAGTCAAATTATAAAATAAATCAAGGGTATCCGGCAGCCTGTCCCCATGCGAAGCAGGGCGACAGCAAAATAACAAATTACCATCTGTAACTTAACAAGGCGGATCGATGCTGAAAAATAGAGGTAGAGGTAGAGGTAGAGATAGAGATCAAAAATATCTACAAACAGTTATCACTCTTTGTCTGGGTCTGGTTTTTTTATGTGCAGTCCAGGTCGGGGTCAGCGTTGCAGCCCAAGGTTCACAAAAACCGGTTTTTTTCGGCAAAAGTAAAGATCCGGTCGATATTACCTCTGACAAACTTGACTTTGATCAGAAAAAACAGATTGCAACTTTTACCGGTAGCGTCATCGCCCGTCAGGCCGAAACCTCGCTTGAGGCCGATACCTTGAAAGTGTTTTTTGCCGAGTCCGACAAGGGCCTGCAGGAGATTATTGCTACCGGCATAAAGGTGGTTATAAAATTGCAGGGCAAGAAAGCTCTCTGTAAAAAAATGCACTACTATGCCGGTGAGCGCAAGATTGTTCTGACCGGCAACCCCTCCCTTGATGACGGCAAAAATGTTATCAGTGGCGAGGAGATCACTTTTTTTCTTGATGAAGAGCGCAGTGTGGTTAAAAGTGGTCAGCAAAAACGGGTGAGAACGACGATTTTTCCCGGTCAGCGTGGTGGTTCGGGGTTGAAATGAGTTATCGTCTGGTTGTCAGTGAAGTCAGCAAAAGTTATCAGGGGCGGCGCGTTGTTGATCAGGTTTCCATCGCCTTGGAGTCTGGTCGTGTAGTCGGTCTTTTGGGCCCCAATGGTGCCGGTAAGACTACGACTTTTTATATGGTGGTGGGTTTGATTAAACCTGATTCCGGGAGCTTGCTGCTTGATGATCATGATCTTACCGGTCTGACTCTGCCTCAGCGAGCTCGTCTGGGAATCAGCTATCTGCCTCAGGAAGCCTCGGTTTTTCGTAAACTATCGGTAGCCGATAATCTTATGGCCATAATCCAGACCTTGGGGTGTAGCCGAGAGGAGGAGCAAGATCGACTTAACGCCATGCTTAACCGTTTCGGGTTGGAAAAGATCAGTGATAATCCGGCCTATACGGTCTCCGGCGGAGAGCGCCGCCGGGTTGAAATTGCCCGGGCTCTGGTCTTAGAGCCTAAATTTATTCTTCTTGATGAACCTTTTGCCGGTATTGATCCTCTCGCCGTCAACGATATTCAGCAGATTATTACTGAGCTCAAAGGCCAAGGTATAGGGGTTTTGATTTCTGATCACAATGTTCGCGAAACTCTTGGTATCTGTGACTATGCTTACATCATGGATCAGGGTGTCATTCTTGAAGAGGGTGATCCGCAAACCGTTATTGCCAGTCCTAAGGCCCGCAAAATCTACCTCGGCGAAGACTTCCGCATGTAATCAGACCCTCCCCCGCCCTATTTTTGATTTTCCCCTTGTATTTCCTTTTCCTCTTTACTATACTTATAGGTACGATATTTGCTGATTACCGATTTATTTTATGCTTGTTAATGTTTGATTGCAATTCACTTACATGTCAATATCTTTAAGTCAGAATATTCGTCTCATCCAGACCCAGCAGTTGGCTCTGACGCCACAGCTACAGCAGGCGATTAAGCTTTTACAGCTTAATCAGGTTGAACTTTTGGAGATGGTCAGCCAGGAGATGGTGACTAATCCGGTTCTCGAAGAGGCTGTGGATAAGGGTCTTGAGGAACTTGAACACACCGAGCGCCGGCAGGTTGATAGTGATGAGCGCGCCCTCAGGGATGGGATGGACTCCGAAAATCGCCCTGAAACCCGCGAAGCCCTTAAAGACGTCGACTGGCAGCCCTATTTTGAGCGGCGCGGCATCAGCGGCAGCGCTCGCTCGGGGTTTGACAGTGACGAGCGCCCCTCTTGGGATTATAATCTGACTAAACCGGCAACCCTGATCGACCACCTTCTCTGGCAGCTCCAGCTTACCCCTCTGTTTAGTGAAAGAGAGTTAGATGTCGGCGAGGCCATTATCTACAGTATCGATGAAGATGGTTATCTCGAAACCACCATTGACGAGCTTTGTGCCCGGCTCGGTTGTGAACCCGAGATGGTTGAAAATGTGTTGGCTCGAATTCAACAGCTTGACCCGGTCGGGGTGGCAGCTCGTTCTCTTGAGGAGTGCTTGCTTTGTCAGATGGTTCATTTAGGGCTTGACAGTGAGCTTAATCGTAAAATTGTCGAAGAACATTTAAGTCAGCTCAAAACTAAAAATTATCGTAAGATTGCCCGTCAACTCCAGATCGATGAGGAGAAAGTTCTGACTGCGGTTAAGCTGATAATGACGCTTGACCCCAAACCCGGCGCCCGTTACCAGCCCGATTCGACCCATGCCGTGGTGCCTGAAGTTTTTGTTTATAAGAGTGACGGGCGTTTTATCGTCACTCTGAATGAAGATCGCTTGCCCCGGCTTGCGGTTAACAGTTACTATCAGGAGGTTGCCAATCAAAGGCGCGAACCTAATAATTTGACCCGCAACTATCTGACCGAAAAAATCCGGGCCGCACAGTGGTTGATTAAAAGCATTGAACAGCGGCAGAAAACAATATATAAGGTTATGGTCAGCATTGTTAAATTTCAAGATGATTTCTTTGCCCAGGGAGTTCATCATCTCAAGCCTCTAGTGTTGCGCGATGTTGCCGATGATATCGAAATGCATGAATCGACGGTCAGCCGGGTGACCCAAGGTAAATATGTACAAACCCCGCACGGGGTCTTTGAACTCAAGTACTTTTTTAATAGCGGTATTAATCAGGGTGCCGGCGATATCGCTTCCGCCAGTGTTAAACGGAAAATTGCCGAGTATATCAATCGGGAAAGCCCGACTGAGCCTTTAAGTGATGATGCTGTCGTCAAGTTGTTAGCGAAAGATCATGAAATCAAGATCGCCCGGCGTACGGTTGCCAAATATCGTAATCAGCTCGGTATTCTGGCCTCCAGCCAGCGTAAAAAAATATTATAATAACTCAACTTTCTGACTGTAAATATTCGGCTAACCACCATAAAATTACAGCAAATGGAGTCGAACGTCGCTTCGCCCTGCTTCGCACGGGGACAGAATTAAATTCTGTCCCCACATCGAGACAGTTTGAAATCAAAGCCGAATATTTACAGTCAGAAAGTTGA
>JAYEMC010000109.1:0-4450 GCA_034717935.1 Pseudomonadota bacterium
GTATTATAGGTTCACTAATCCATCTTACATTAGGTAGCAGCCCCCATTGGCAGACCGTCGCCTGGGCCGCCCCCGGGGTCTTGATCGGCGGCCAGATTGGCCCGCGTATCACGGGATATATTAATGAAAGAATGTTGAAAGAAGTTTTTATCTTTATGCTCACGCTGATTGGTATTCACTTGATCTATAATGCATTCTAACAATCAAAAAACTCATAAATGGTGGGATAGATGGCCTTTTCTCCTCACTGTTTTAGCTTTTGCGATGTTGTTACTGGCGTGGGATCTGCTGGCTCGCTTCTCGGGCTGGAGTGCCCAGGTATTTCCCGGACCGATTCCTGTTTTTATCAGTCTGGGCGAACTTATTACTAACGGCACACTGCTCAAACATACGGTCGCCAGCCTTTTCCGGATTACCGTAGGGTTCTATCTTGCGGTGTTGCTGGGTCTGCCGCTGGGCATTCTTTTGGGGCGACACAAAACTTTCAACGCCCTCTGCAATCCAATCATTCAATTTCTCAGGCCGATTTCACCCATCGCTTGGATTCCTTTGGCAATGCTCTGGTTTGGTATCGGCGACCAGCCGGCTATTTTCCTGATATTTCTTTCCAGTTTCTTCCCCCTGGTTGTTTCAACCACCATTAGCGTTAACTCAATCAATCCGGTTTTTTTCCAAGTTGCTGCCAACTTCAATTTTACCCGCCTGGAAACCATTACAAAAATTATAATTCCGGCAATAACTCCTGCTACCATAACCGCTTTTCGCATCTCTCTATCGATCGCTTGGCTGGTAGTTGTTGCCGCTGAAATGATCGCGGTTCGATCAGGTTTAGGTTATCTGATCCTTGATTCACGTAACGCTTTGCAGATGGATTATGTGATGGCCGGCATGATCGTCATCGGATTTATCGGATTGCTCCTCGATTTCATCATGCGGCGCATGGGACGGATTGAATCAACAAGCTGGTATCGATTAGAGATTTAGAGGTCAGGTAATAGTCGACATGGGACACATTATCATCAATTCCGTCAGCAAGGAGTACCGAAATAGACGGAAAGAGATTCGTAAAAAAAATAATTGCGAGACTCCTTATAAAAGCACTATTCCGGTTCTCGATAATATCAACCTGGAAATTAACGATGGCGAAATGGTCTGCATCCTCGGACCATCGGGTTGCGGCAAATCAACCCTGCTGCGGATTATTGCCGGATTTGAACAGGCCTCTTCCGGTAGCATAATAATTGATGGAGCCTGCGTAGAACAACCGAGTTCAAATAATATTTTTGTATTTCAAGACAATGGCTTACTCCCCTGGATGACGGTATGGGAAAATGTTGAACTTGGTTTGAGAAACATGAAAGATGCCCGGAGCCGAGCCGAAAAAGTGGCGGAACAGATCGAAATCGTGGAACTCGAAGGTTTCGAATATCATTATCCACACCAGCTCTCAGGAGGCATGCAAAGGCGCACGGAACTGGCTCGAGCTCTGGCCGTCAACCCGAACGTTACAATTATGGATGAACCTTTCAGCGGTCTCGATTTCATGACTCACATGAAAATGCGAGAAGAAGTGGTCAATATGCACAATTTCACGGGGAAAACCACGCTTGTCGTCACCCATGATATTGATGACGCTCTCATTATGGGCGACCGGATTGTGGTGATGGATGGCCGACCGGCAACTGTTCAGCTGAATCTTCAACTCGATTTTCCCCGCCCCCGGGATTTTCAAAAAATTCCCGAATTAAATAAATTACGCAAACAGATATTCCTGATGCAGGGAGTATCATATGCCGTTTAGAAAGAACTTTAAGGCTTCCCCGAATCGGCGATATGGTCTCTTCGCACTCGGGTGGCTGATCATTATATCCCTTCTCCAATACCACTTCGACTCTCACCGCGAAGATCGAATAGTTATCCGTATGGGCTATATGCCGGTTATCACAAACTTGGCCGCACCATTATTGGATCAAGCCAGCAAGGAGGGGGGTGATTATCGTTTTATCGCAGTCAAATTTACCTCCTTCGCTGAAATGGCGGAAGCTTTACGCAACGACCACATCGATGCCGCCTTTATGATAGCTCCTTTGGCAATTGTTCTTAAACAACAGGGCGAAAAGGTTAAGATTGTCTATATTGGAAATCGCCACGAAAGTACTCTTGTTGTGCGCAAGGAGTTAAGTATCACCCGGATTGAGGATTTAGCCGGCAAAACCCTGGCGGTGCCCATGCGTTATTCAGGACATTACCTGGAAACCATGCGTTTGATGGAAGCCGGTTTGATAACACCGGCAATCAAGATAGTTGAAATGAACCCGTCGGATATGGCCTCGGCTTTGGCCTCCGGAGCCCTTGATGCCTATTTTGTAGGCGAACCGTTTGCGGCCCAAACCATCCTCTCTAAAGATGCCGAAGTACTTCATTATGTTGAAGAGTTGTGCCCGCATTTCATCTGCAACCTGGTTCTGGTCAAGCAGGAGTTGATTAACCGGAACGCCCAGGCAATACAACATCTGGTTTCGGCTGCGGCTCGCTCAGGAATCTGGGCCGGCAAACATCCGTTAGAGACCGCACAAATTGCTTCCCTTTACTGGAATCAATCACAAGAGCTCATCTACTTTGCCCTCACCACCCCCAAGCTCAGAATTGAATATGACCGATTCATACCCGATTCTAAGGAAATCCAAAAACTTGCCACTATGATGGTTAAATATAAGTTGCTGGAGCACAACGATATTAAAGGACTGGTAAACGATAACTTCGCAAAGTCGGCAAACTTAAATGGTATAACCGACCTCAAAAGTATATTAGATCATCGATAAAAAAAGCAGGCCCAAAGCCGTTATCGCCATGCCGGAGACAACTCCAAAAACCTTTTCGACGGTTACGATCCGCTTCTCGGAAACGTTCCTTAAAGAGAGCCCTCTGCCAAAAACGACGGAGACCACAACCAGCGAAATTGTCGTTGCCATGCCTAAGGAGATAAAAACCGCCAACCAGAGACCCAAGCCCAGCATATTGAGTGAAAGGCAAAACAGCAACACCATTATTACTCCCGGACAGGGAACCACACCAACCGTCACCGCCCAAAGAACAAATGCCCATTTTGACTCTTTTACATCATTGGCCGGAGTTCCCAGGGCACCTGAGTCAGCTTCGAGCTTGGGCTTAAGCTTGGCTTTAAACAACAGTGAATGGCTGTTTTTGACAAAAATACCAAACCCCAAAAGAGCAATTAGACTGTAACTTACGGTCTGGGTTATGTGGGAAACGGTACCCAACGATCCACTGATACCCCCTTCAAGAAAATAGTAAATTCCGAGAACACAAATTATCCCTGAAAATCCGTGGCAGAAAGCGATCATGCTAGCAAACAACAACCCACTGCCAAGAGACGCCTTTCGAGACGAAATAAAGGAGAGAGCCACCGCTTTACCATGCCCGGGCCCGGCGGCGTGAAGCGCACCGTATCCGAACGCGATCAACAGCACGGTCAACCAGGGAGCAATGCTCTCGGTTGTTTTAACCTGCCGGACCAAAACCGTCATTTTTTCTTTGAGTTGCAGCTGCCGGAATGTAATTTTACTTAAAAATGAATTTTGCGGAGCTAAAAGCTGCCGATCCTGTTGAAAATTTTTCGGTGCACTTTTGGGGGAAAGAAAAGGGTTTTGGGCTTTTACCGTCGCCGAACCACAAAGCAACGGCAGTAAAATCAGCAAACAAACTAATAACCTACTCATTTTTTTGCCTGAATTTCAGAATGATCTCCTCGGGATAGACTTGACCAAAATAGTAAGCTTCCCCTCTATTTTTTTCAATTGTGTACTCAACTTCATAAGGCTGCCGGTTCTCATAGGTAACAGGATTTTTCTGCAAAAATACACTGCTGTAAAAAGTACTATCATAAATCGACAATTTGACCTCTTTAGAGCCCTCTTCAACTCGAACATGGCAGGGAACAAAGAACCGGTAAACCATTTTGCCATTAGTGATTTCCGCCGAGAAATCGGTCACATATTTAACTTTAAACAATTTACCATCGATTTTTATATGCATGAAATAGTCAAACTTACGCAGATTTTCAAACGCCCCTTTTTTAACACTTTCGATCTCCGCCGGTTCAAACCGCTGGTTACAGTTTTTGTCGAAGTCAAGAATCATCATACTGCTGAACATCTCATCGAAGACCCAATTAACCTGCACCCCGGCCAGACCTTTTTCATCAAATACGACTTTAACCGTACTGTAAAGAAAAACGTGGGGATGGGACCATGAAGTAAGGGCAGGAATTGATAAGATTAAAACCTGTAACCCTATAAGAAAAATCTTTCGGTATGACATAAACATTAACCACTAACTCAACTTTCTGACTTGTTGTAACAGCTTGATTTTACAACTTTATTAGTATTTATTCGGAGCCTGAATTTACTTTGCCTTTCCTTGCGTCTTG
>JAYEMC010000110.1:0-4403 GCA_034717935.1 Pseudomonadota bacterium
GTGGCCAAAGATTTCACCGCCGCCTTGATTAAAACCGATCTTATGGAGATCGACCCACAGACCGGTGAAAAACTAAATCTTCTGGATGTTGCTGAACGCTTGGAAAATATTCGCACAAAATATCAAACTGAAAACATCGATATTCACATTATCGGCTTTGCCAAAGTAATGGGCGACATGACCGATGGTGCCGCCCGAGTGGTACTTTTTTTCGGCGTTGCCTTTCTCGTCACGGCCCTACTTGTTTATTTCTACACCCTCTCCCTGCGCCGAACCGGGGTTCTGTTGGGAGTCGCCCTAATTGCTGTGGTCTGGCAGCTTGGTCTGTTGCCGCTTATGGGTTTTGGCATTGATCCCATGGGTATTTTAGTTCCATTTCTGGTTTTTGCCATCGCCATTAGCCATGGTATTCAGATGGTCAGTGCAAATTCGGCCGGAATCTTTTTAGGCAAATCACCCCTTGAGGCGGCCAAAGCCAGTTTCAGTTCGTTATTGATTCCAGGTCTTACCGCTCTGGCCACCGATACCATCGGCTTTGCCACCATCTTTTTGATCAAGATCCGCATTATTCAAGAGATGGCGATGACTGCCGGCATTGGCGTTGCCGTTATCATTTTAACCAACTTGATTCTCTTACCCGTAGTTCTCTCATATGTCAGCGCCAATGAAAAGTACCGGGGAAAACTGAAAAAGAAGGCCGCGTTTTTTGAGCCTATCTGGCATAAATTGTCCTCCGTAGCGACCCGGCCCGTAGCCGCCGGCATTATTGGCTTGTGCCTTCTCCTGGCTCTTTTGGGCGCCTGGAAAGCGGGTGATATCAAAATTGGGGACACGCAGGCCGGGGTTCCCGAATTGCGTCCTGATTCACGCTATAATCTCGATACCGCTTTCATTACGAAGAAATTTGCTATCGGGGTCGATATCATGTCGATTTTTATCGAGGGTGGTGAGGCTGATGCCGGAGTTAATTGTGAAAATCTGACTGAGGTCGATGATTTTGAGTGGTATTTGGCCAATATTGAGGGTGTTGTTTATACTGTCAGCCTGGCTAAATATCTGCGTTATGCTAATGCCGGATGGAATGAGGGTTCACCCTTTTGGCGGGTTCTCCCGACCAACCAACCCTCAATTGCCAGTTGTTTCTTAGGGATAAGCTCAGCCAGTGGCCTGATGAATGCCGATGTCAGTGTTATGCCTATCTACCTTTTTACCCGGGATCATAAAGCCGAAACCATCACCAGAATTGTGTCAGCAGCGAGACAGTACCGAGACGATCACCCGGCTCTGAGCAACAAATTAAAAATCGCCCTGATGGGTAACAACGTAGGTGTCATGGCGGCCACCAATGAGGAAGTTCAAGCTTCCCAGATGCCAATCCTGTTTTACGTTTATGGCGCTGTTATTCTTTTCTGCCTGGTTGCTTTCCGCTCGATCAGGGCAGTGCTCTGTATTCTGCTTCCCCTCGGCCTGGTTTCCCTCCTGGGATACGCACTGATGGCGATTATGGGTATCGGCTTGAAAGTTAATACCTTGCCGATTGTCGCCTTGGGGGTTGGTGTCGGGGTAGATTACGGAATCTATATTTATGCCAGTTTTAATAGTATTCTGAATCGGGGTGAGTCCTTCCGTAAAGCCTATGAGAAGACCCTGGATATTACCGGAAACGGAGTTTTGGTTACGGCATTAAGCCTGGCTATCGGAGTAGCTACTTGGATCTGGTCGCCGTTACAGTTCCAGGCCGATATGGGGATACTTTTAACCTTTCTCTTTCTTGTCAATATGGTCGGTGCCGTATTTGTTTTGCCGGCTCTGGCAGCTTGGCTGCTGAGGGGGAAAAATACGCACGAGACTCCATAGGAGCCTGTGCAATGGCTTTCCTGTCACCAATATGGGCAAAAGCTGTTATCACTCATTAATTGGGTTTGTCAATTAAATTAGAACGTTAAAAATACAAAGCTAAAGAAATGGACGAATGCTCGTTTCTTATTGACGTAACTCAAATTTCGGGCTATGGCGGATGCATAAAACTCAATGAGACTCAATCATTTGATAGTATCGCAAAAAGTCCACAATCATCTTAGTTCGTCATTACGGCGAAAATCGGAATCCAGTAAATTCAAAAACTTCCGGCTGCCGGCTTGCGCCGGTATGACGGGTAAAACAAATGCGAAAAACCATTGGCTTTGTAGCTGTTTTACTGTTCGTTGTGATACTTTGTGCATCTGGAGTTCAGGCTAAAATTTCTGCTCAAGAGACGGCTCGCCTGGACCAGGATCTCACCCCCTTCGGCAGTGAAAAGGCGGGAAATGCCGAGGGCACAATACCCGCCTGGGATGGAGGAATCACCCGACCCCCGGCTAATTATAAGACCGGCGACCACCATCCTGATCCCTTCGCCGAAGATAAAGTACTTTTCAAGATTAACAAAGCCAATATGGCTAAGTACGCCGACCAGCTTACGCAAGGTCACAAAGCCCTGCTTAATGCGGATGAAAACTACTTTCTCAACATCTACTCCAGCCGACGCACGATGTCAGCCCCGCAGCGAATCTATGATGCGACCAAAAAAATTGCCCCGGTTGCAACTTTAACGAAAGACGGCAACGGCCTGCTAAATGCCGCTGTAGGAACACCCTTCCCGATTCCTGAAAATGGCCTGGAAGTAATCTGGAATCATCTTGTGCGCTGGCGTGGCAACTACGTTGATCGCACCTGCGTCTACTCTCCGGTAACCCGCGCGGGTAGTTATAATCTTGGTAAAGAACGTACGGAAACTCGCTTTCAATACAGCCTGCCGGGAATGACTGAAAAGAAGATGGACAATGTCATGCTGTTCGTCAAACATTCTCTGCTGGGACCGTCCCGTATGGCCGGGCACATTCTGGTGGTTCATGACACTTTAAATCAGAGCGCCGAAGCCCGTAAGGCCTGGGCCTACTTACCCGGACAACGACGTGTCCGACGGGCTCCACAGCTCTCTTTTGACACTACAGACACTGGTTCTGAAGGAGTGCGTACCGTCGATGACTTTGACATGTTCAACGGCAGCCCCGAACGCTACGACTGGAAGCTGGTCGGCAAAAAAGAGATGTACATTCCCTACAACTGTTATCGGCTCCACAGCAACACTTTGAAATATAAAGATATTATTCAACCATTGCACTTAAACCCTGACTACCTGCGCTACGAATTACATAGAGTATGGGTAGTTGAAGCCAATCTCAAAAAAGGCATCCGCCATCTCTACAAAAAACGGGTATTTTACATTGACGAAGACAGTTGGAGCATTACTGCCACAGACAAGTATGACAGACATGACCAATTTTGGCGTTTTGCCGAAGGGTTTATGATCAATTACTACGATGTTCCGTGTACCTGGCTTACGGCTGAGGTTCATTACGACCTTCATACCGGACGTTATCTTTTCAATCTCCTCGATAACGAAGAGAAAAACACCTTTATCTTTGATCGCGAAAAACCGATAAAAAATTTTTCTGCCAGCGCTCTGCGCCGAACGGGTCGACGCTAAAGCCTCAGTCTCTACGGTGACAGAGCTTCTTTTACAAATTGCTTTTTAACTCGGCCAATCTTTCGCATGTCGATTTTCAGTACTAATTCAGCCCCTCAAGCTGAACAGTTACCGTTTTTTATCGCGACCCAGACAGCATGGCGATAGCCCCCCTTACCCGGCCTTTCACAGCGCACTTCAAACCCACCGGAAGAAAGACGATTTTCAAAGCCTGGATCTGGATTTTCTCCCCATACAACGAAGATTCCACCGGGCTTGAGCGCAGTGCGGACATGTTTGATAGCACGACTACCGTAGAAAGGATCATTGAGTCGGTCAGTCTGGGGGTGGGGACCCCGATAGAGATCAAGGATAATCGCATCAAAGTCTTTGTTGCCCGATTTTTTTATTAACTTTGCAACGTCCGCAATTTCCGTGGTTACGCGTGGGTCTCTCACAGCTCCTCCGGTCAGTTCGGAGAGTGGACCGAGACACCATTCGTGAATCTTAGGATTAAGCTCAGCAACAGTAACCCGGGCTGTATCGGGGAGGGAATCGAGAACCGCGCGCAGGGTGATTGCCATCCCCAACCCACCGACCAGCACGTGCGGCTTGGGATGTTGCATCAGACCCTGACAACCAAGTTTGCCGAGAGCCATTTCAGAGCGCTGGGCTTTGCTGTTCATCAGCACCTGAGAACCGACGGTGATGAGATAGTCCCCTTTGCCACGCTGCCTTAGTTCCAGAATTCCCTCATCTTCAGTTATATATTGGTCAAGTGTTTTCCACGGCAGAGCCATAGTGTTTTCCTCTTTTTTTTCGCTACAGTTTTAAATCAGCCTCAGTTTGGCAGAGTTTCCCACGCAGTGCGTTGATCTCAGGGCTTTCCCGGTAT
>JAYEMC010000111.1:0-4394 GCA_034717935.1 Pseudomonadota bacterium
CCGACTATATTCTGGTTTTGGCGCAAACCGATAAAAAACTTGGCAATAAAGGAATGGTGCTCTTGTTGGTTGATGGCAAGTCGGCGGGTATCAGTTTTGAAGAGGTTCGGTTGGTGGGTGGCCGCACCAGTGATATCGTTAACCTGGCTTTTGTTGATTGTCAGGTTCCGGCCGCAAATCTTATCGGCAAAGTCGGCCGCGGCCTGCATGGCGCTTTTCACGGAATTGATACGGCTCGGGTTTTTATTACGGCCGGAGCTTTGGGAATGGCTCAGGGATGTATCAATGCGAGCATTAAATATGTTCAGGAGAGAACTCAGTTCGGTAAAGCGATTGGTGGTTTCCAGTTGGTTCAAGAAGTCATTGCCCGAATGGCGGCTGAAATAGAGCCGCTACGTTGGCAACTCTATTATGCGGCTGACCTCAAAGACCAAGGCAAACCCCATGGCAAAGAGCTTTCGAGTGCCAAATGGTTGGCTTCCGAACTTGCGGTAAAAGCCGCAGCTGAAGCGATTCGTCTGCATGGTGCCTACGGTTGTACGGATGAGTATGATCTTGAACACCATTATCGGGACGCGGTTTTGAGCACTATTTTGGGCGGTACCAGCGAGATGCATAAACTGATGATCGGCAGAGAACTGATCGGCATCAACGCCATGGTTTAATCAGGCCGGAGCGACAAAAGATCGCCGATGGCATTTTCAAGTTCGGCAAAACTGGTCAGTGTGAAGAGGCGCTTTCTGAAGGCAGCGGCGCCGGTCAAGCCTTTCGAGTACCAGGCGAGATGTTTGCGATAGAGGAGCAGGCCGGTTTTTTCGCCGTATTCCTCGTTTAATAACTCTCCATGTTTAAGGATGGTTTCCCGTTTCAGTTCTGGATCGGGAGACCATTTTTTTTCTTGTAGTAACTCTTTAATTTCCCGAAAAATCCAGGGGTGGCCGAGGGTGCCCCGGCCCAGCATGATCCCAGCCAAGCCGGGTATGGCCAGGGCTTTAATGGCTGTCTGCGGGTCGTTAATGTCACCGGAACCGATAATCGGCAAAGTGGCTCGGGGCAGCGCTTGAGCCAGTTGCTGCCAGTCAGCGCGACCGGAAAACATCATCGTGGCCGTGCGTGGATGGCAGGTGAGGGCTTGGGCATTATGGTTGCCGGCCATTTCGATAAAGAGATCGAGAACTGTTTGTTGGTTATTCCAACCGCTTCTGATCTTGATTGTATAGGGAATGGCCGGAGCTCGGTTAAGGGCTCGCATAATCTCTTGAGCTCGTTTAGGATCACGAAGCAAGGCGGCTCCAGCTCCGGTTTTGACGACTTTTTTAACCGGACAACCCATATTTATATCGATCAAATCGGCTCCGGCCTCCAGAGCGATTTGAGCCGCATCCCGGATAATTTCAGGCTCAGAGCCAAAAAGCTGAGCCCAGTACGGCCGGTCGCTTTTATCAGGAGCCAAAAGAATCCGGCTTTTGCGATCACCATAGACCAGTCCTTTGGCACTGATCATCTCGCTGACGGCCAGATCAGCCCCAAAAGAGCGGCAGAGTCGACGATAAGGGCGATCACATAAGCCCGCCATCGGGGCCAGAATAAGCGGATTTTTAGTAAACATGCGGCCTTTTACCTCTTTCGTCTTTTAAGTTCAACTTTTTTGATGACAATTTTATGCTCTTGTATGATATTAACACACATTGTAACTATTCAGCGTAAGTAACAAAGCACCTTATATTTATGCATTTCAGCAAATTCTGGGGACATAACCTGATTCTCCGAAGGAAATCTGGATTGTGTACCCTGAATTTGCGGGTTAGCTGAATAGTTACCAAACTTTTAGTTTCTGTTCAGTTTCTGCTTTTTGCCGGGTTAGATTTGATGCATATACAACTTTTCGATACTCACTGTCATCTGACTGATTCACCTTTGGCTCAAGATCTCGATGGTGTGATTCAGCGCGCTTTAAGTTCCGGAGTTAAGAGTTTTATGGTTCCTGGTTATGATCTTGTTTCAAGTCGTGGTGCGTGTCGTCTGGCGTCCGCCAACCCCTCAATTTATGCTGCTATCGGTCTCCATCCAGCATGGGTTACCTCGACAACTAACTTTTCTCCTGAACCTTTTCGTCAACTTGCTCGTTTGCGAGCTCCGGCTGCCATCGGCGAGGTTGGTCTTGATTATGCGCTTAAAGATTATTCAGCGGTTCAGCAGATAGAAGTTTTAAAAGCTCAGCTTGAATTGGCGGCCATTTTATCTTTGCCGGTCATCATTCACTGTCGCCGTGCTTTTGAACCCCTTTTTCTGGTTTTGCGGGAATTTACCGGGGTTGTAGGGGTTCTGCACGCTTATGGAGGCGGCCCGCAGTTGGCGGAAAAATTTCTCTCTTTAGGCTATTATATCGGTTTTGGCGGCGGTCTGACCAGGCCCCATGCCCGTAAGGTTCGGGAAACTGCCCTGATGGTGCCGAGCGAACGAATTCTACTTGAAACCGATGCTCCCTATATCGGTTCTCATACGATTGCCAAAGGGGAATCGGAACCTCGGGATGTGTTGGCCGTGGCTCAAAGTTTAGCCGGTTTACGGGGTTGGGATGTTGTTGAAACTGCGACTTTGACAACGGCTAATGCCTTGCGACTTTTCAATCTGATAGAGAGGATGCAGCGATGAACCAGGATTTTTCTGCAGCGGCTTTTTCCCGACTTGAACTGCTTTTTGGTGAAGCTGGTTTGAAGCGCTTAGCCAATGCCCACGTTGCGATTGTCGGACTTGGCGCGGTCGGTTCTTTCGCCGCTGAAGCTCTGGCTCGAACCGCTGTCGGAAGTCTTACTCTGATAGATTTTGATCTGGTCGGCGAGACCAATATCAACCGCCAGATTTTCGCTTTGCATTCGACCATCGGCAAAGCAAAGGTCGAAGTAGCAGCGGCCCGGCTACGGGATATAAATCCCCAAATCAAACTTAACTGTCGGCAGACTTTTTATCATCACGATACCGCCGCCGAACTTTTGGAGGGTGAAAACTTTGATTTTTTGATTGACGCGATCGATGGGGCCGCTCCGAAACTTGATCTTATCAGAAATTGTCTGACTCGTAAAATCAACTTTATTTCGGCTATGGGGGCCGCCGGCCGGAGTCAGCCGACCCTTATTGAAATAGATGATCTACTTTCGACCAGCGGTTGTCCTTTGGCTCGGGTAATGCGCAAGCAACTGCGCCGGGAAGGGGTGAAAAAGGGGGAGGTGACGGTCGTCTATTCGCCGGAACCGATTGTTGCTGAATCGTGTGACCCTGAATCATGCAATGAAAAGGAGCGCGAAGAGTTCTTTCAGCGCGGTCGCCGCCGTCGCATTCAACCCAGCGCCATCTTTATGCCTGGAGTTTTCGGCCTGCTTGCCGCCCAGTATGCGGTTGATGAGATTCTGGATACCGGATCAAGCCCGGTATGACGGTTTTGGGACTTTTTAAGATATCATTATGCTTTTAACTGCTTTTCAAAGAAACTCCTGATCTCTTTTATGCTTATCTTTAACTCCGGTTGTAAATGCGCTATATCTTCATCCTCGATATCATCTGTATAGACAAGCGCAATCGCCAGCATTTTGAAAGTAACTCCTGCAATCACATCCTTTGAGTATTGAAAAATTTCTTGCAGCGTCATTCCCTCCCTTACTAAAAAGTAAAGGTCGTAATAATCACGAAACTTTGCCCTTAAGAATAGTGTGTTAACTTTCATGCCGGCGATCGCTTTTAGTGGCGACAGGTTAAACCTCTTGATTGTTTTTGGCTTTAAAAAGTTCCATTTTGCGTTAAAAAAAGTTACTTTAACGCCGTTAATCAGTAAATCTATCTGATCGTTTGTTTGGTTTATTATCTCAACTTGCTCAAATCGGTTGTTGATATAAGCAAAGATTTCTTTTTTTTCAAAACTGTCACTATAGGTGAAGAAGTCGAGATCTTCACTTTTTCTGTGACATAAGTGTAAAGAGAGGGCGGTGCCGCCAGCCAGAACGTATTTCTTTAGAAAAGCAGCATTTGCGATAAACTCTGCAAGTAATTTACGGGTATCAGGAAGCAAGTAGTCTGAATTTTTCAAATCTTGCACTTTTGCTCCTTGCAAAATAGCTGCTCTCTACATCCATTCCCAAAAAAACTCGGGCCAGGAAAAGGTTGAATTTTTGAAACCTCTGATCTTCAACCAGTTTTTCTTCCCAGACATCTTTTACCCTGGTTTTTCCATAGAGTAAAAAAAGGGTTTTGAGATCCTCAAAATCACCATATTTCAAAGTATATTCACATAAAACAGCATCGTTGAAATCAGCATAGCTAATACTCTTCGCATAGCTCCAGAAGGCTCCCTTGCTTTTCAGTTTATCAAATAATTCGGCTCTGCTTTTCAGTTTATTGGT
>JAYEMC010000112.1:0-19461 GCA_034717935.1 Pseudomonadota bacterium
ACCGATGATTCGGCCAGCCCGTAGACCGGAGCCATAACTTCAAAACCAAAACCGTAACACCCGAAACGCTTGCCAAAATTGCGCACGGTCTCCGGACTGACCGGTTCCGCCCCGTTAAAAACGAGCCGCCAGGAACTTAGATCGAGCCCCTCAATATCCCGGTCATCAATCTTTTTCAAACATAATTCATAGCCGGAATTGGGCGCTGCCGAAAGGGTTCCCCGATGCCGATGCATGGCCCACAACCAACTTTCGGGATGAAGCATAAAAGAGAGCGGGGACATGATCACCAACTGATAACCGTAATAGAGGCTCCCAAACCAGGCCCCGATCAGACCCATATCATGGTAGAGCGGCAACCAACTGACGAAAACGTCGCTGGAACTCATTTTTATGCGCCCCCCCATTGCGCGCAAATTGGCAAGCAGGTTGGCGTGCGAGAGGACCACCCCTTTGGGATTACCGGTACTGCCTGAGGTGTACTACAAAAAAGCGGTGTCACCGGGTTTGGCGATATGGGGCACGAAAGGCCCGTCATGCGCGGCGAGTTCGGCCACGGTTACCGAACCCCGCAAGGTTTCAGCGTGGCCTGCGGCACTTGTAATTTGGTCACTACAAGTCAACTTTTCCAGCATAATACCGCGACTGGCTCCACCGGCATCGGCGGCCAGAAGCGTACGCAAAAGATCTCGCGGGGATTGGGACCTGGCCAGATCATTTTCCGAAAGTTTTACGGCAAAGCGGCGCTCAATACGGGTGAGAAGCTCGACCCGGGCCAGACTGTCCAGCCCGAGATCACGATCCAGGAGACTGTCCAGGGTTATCGTCAGGGTGTAGCCTTTACCAACATTCAGCTCTTCGGTCAGTTGCCGCACCACCGCCAACAGAAGGTCACTCTTGACAGTTCTCTGGTTGGTTGTGGACTTCTCTTGCAATTTGCCATACCTCAGACACTCTTAAGATCGATCAAGAGGCTGTATTTGCGTGAATTCCGGGGACACAATCCCGATTTCCTTCGGAGAATCAGGTTATGTCCCCGGAATTCACTAAAAATCACCAATATGTGGTATTTCTCAACTTACGCTGAATAGTTACGCAAATTTTTATACAACTTATTGTCCAAGAATGGATGGCAGAATTAATCACCGCAAACCTGTGCAAAAAAATCCAGCATTGCTTTGACTGCCATCTCCCGGAGCTCCGGACTTTCCACCAGAATCTCGTGCCGGGCATCCGGAATTACCTGAAGTTTACAATTTCCGGCTCGACCGCAAAAAAATCGCTCTTGCGCCTGGTTATCAACCACACGATCAGCCCCGGCCTGAAGAATCAGGAGCGGCGCCTGCAAACTTTCAGCCCCCGCCATAACCTCTTCAATCGCTTCTTGAGCATGACTGAGCCAAATCTTATTTATCGCCACCAAAGCCTGCTTAACCCAGGCGTTGGTCGGCGAGCCCAACTGAGCCCTGGGATATTCAGCCATAAGGCGCTGATTTCGATTGAAGTTCTCTCGATCAGAGGTCATAATATTATCATCGCTAAAGGACTCCGGTCGAAAAGGCCCTCCTCCGAGAATATACCTTTGACTCTGTCCCAGAGCTTCAAGCAGAGACAAGAGCGGCGGCACCAGAAAGGCGGGCAGAGGAGCGGTGGAAAAACCAAGCATCGGAGCGGTCATAACCAGACCGGCAAAGTTTCCGGGATAACGTAGCTCATGCAACAAACTAATGGCACACCCCATCGAATGAGCCAGAACCAAACAAGGATCATGCGGCCGCCGCTTGACGATATGCTCCAAAAAAAAGTGCAGATCGGCAACATAATCGTCAAAACTGTCGACATGACCTTTATGAGGGTCGGCGAGTTGGCGTCCGGAAAAACCTTGACCACGATGGTCAAAGGTATAAACCGAAAAACCGGCAGCGGTCAGTTCATTGATTACTTCGCGATATTTGACGAAAGTCTCGTTGCGCCCATTGACAATAACAACCGCCCCTTTTTCGGCATCAACCTCCCTGGTACCGTAAATTATCTCGACACCCAAAAGACCGTCAAAAACACCGATCTCCATCTCCGGAACAAGCTCTTTCACTTCGCCAAGCGACCCTGACGCCACAATCTCACCCAACTCTGCTCCAAGCAAAACAATTCCCCCCCCCTAATAAAAAAACCAGTTTAACTATTCAGCGTAAGTAAAAAAGCACCGTATATTTATGCATTTCAGCAAATTCTGGGGACATAACCTGATTCTCCGAAGGAAATCGGGATTGTGTACCCTGAATTTGCGGGTTAGCTGAGTAGTTACAAACCAGTAACCATTACATTCTCATAAAAACCTCAACATGGCAAAAACTTTCCGCCATTTCAGAATATTTGTCAATAAAAAACAGCCCACCAACAACCTCTCCACTCAAGTGAATTAAAACACGACCATGATTAAACATCGCCTCTCGCTTTTTTCGTTGTTTTATCGAGCCTTTTTTGTTAACTTGTGTTATTGTTTTAACTTGCACCTTCCAACCGTGCGACCCAACCAGGAGAAAAACCATGATTCTGAATAACCAGACTTTCATCAAACATAAAAATAAACCCGAGTGGGGTTTAGGTAAGGTAACTCAGGTTTTATCTCCTAGCAAATTTAGAGCGTTTTTTATTAACAGCGGAATGACAACGCTGCTCTATAGTCCGAATTATATCGAGATTGTAGATGAAATAAGCTCTCACCCCCTGCTTGACAACGTTGATCATGCCCAAACCAAAACCCCACCCACGTATAAAAGCATGCAACAGATGGTCGACATTTTTCTAAAGGTTTTTCCTGAGGGCTTTAACGATGAAAAATATATTCGTGAAGAGAGACAATATAAGTTAGAGGCCCGAGAGATACTGTCAACAACACTGAGCCTGGAAAAATTTCAACAGTTACTGGATGATGAAAATTACGATGAAATCGCTCAACTTAGTCTCTCTGTAATCAACAAAACAAACCTTATTTTTCCTAATGAAAAGATGAGCCTTAAAGATGGCTTGGTTGATGCGGACAATCAGAAACTATTTTGCAAATCCCTTTTTCAACTACTCTATGGAGATCAGGATATAAAATCCAGATTCACAATTTTTGCCAAAACTCTGACTACTTTAAAAGCCGACAAATGGACGACCCAGACATATTTTCTCTATCTGTCCGATCCGGAAAAATATCTTTTCTTAAAACCTACCGTGACCAAAAAAGCTGCCGAAGCATGTGCTTTCCAACTCCATTATGATCCTAAGTTAAACTGGAGAACATACAAAGCCCTGCTCGATTTTGGCGAATATTTCAAAACCGACCTTAAAGCTTACGGAGATAATCTCACACCGAAGGATATGATCGATGTCCAATCATTTTTCTGGGCCGTCGTCAACGCCGACAAGTACAAAAAGAGCAAAAAGAGTGCTAAGTAAGTGTGTAATAAGGCAATATTGTTGCCGCTAAAAACGAGGCTAAAAAAAGTCCGGCGTAACCAAATTCTGTAAAGTATTCCATCAAGTTACTACTTCCACGAGCTCATCCCAATGCGTTGTATAAGCCTTGGAGCGTTGATTAAAAGCTGTTTTCCAACTCTGATTGCGAGCCAATCCGACTGCTCCATACTGGATAGCACCGGAACCCATAGTAAAATTTATTGTATCCAATGCCTGCATCAGTTTTTTTGACCGAGCTCGGTCAACCGTGTCAAAAAAGTTGGCCTGAATCAAATTGTCCGAGCCAAGATCATTCAGCAAAATCCCGGTTTTTTTATACTGATATCCCTTTTTATAGATTTTCCTAAGCCCCTCTTGAGCATAACCGATCAACTCCGAAGTATCACTGGTCTGAACCGGAAGCTTAATCGTAACGCTATTGTAATAATAATCATCCTTGAAACGATTGGTCATAACATAGACAACCAAAACCCCGGCCCCTAACCTCTCACGCCTTAGCTTTTCTGCGCCCGACGAGACATAAGCGGCAACCGCCTCCAGTAATTCATCAAGCGACTCTATCACTTTTCTGAAAGTCCTGGATACGGAGATCGATTTCTTACGGGGTGGTGACTGCTCAAGAGGATAACATGAAATACCCCTAAGTTCATTGAGCAACTTGAAACCAACAACACCCATTTTCTTTTTGATAAGATTATCGTCAGCATCACGAAGCTGCAAAGCATTTTCTATACCCTTGCTCTTTAAAAAAGCGGCGTACCTTCTACCGACACCCCAAACATCGCCGATCACGACAGATTCAAGGGCTTTATCCAGATACTTTGAGGAACTTAGATCCAGTACCCCATTGGCTTTCTTCGATTTTTTAGCCAGCCGGCCAGCTAGTTTAGCTAAAGTTTTAGTTGTGGCGATACCAACCGAAACCGGAATTCCGGTCCACTTTTCTACCCTGTTTTTTAAATCGCGGCCATACTCCGCAAAATTAAACCGTTTACAGTTGGAAAGATCAAGGAAGGCTTCATCGATAGAATAGATCTCCAACTCAGAAGTAAATTGCATAAGCGTCTGCATAACCCTTTGCGACATATCTCCATAAAGGGCGTAGTTGGAAGAGTAGACCTGGACATTGTTATTTTTAATAATATCTTTAATCTGAAATACCGGCACCCCCATCTTGATGCCCAGGGCTTTAGCCTCATTTGATCTGGCAACGGCACATCCGTCATTGTTGGAGAGCACGATAACAGGTTTGCCCACTAGTTGCGGATTAAAAACCCGCTCACAAGAGACGTAAAAATTATTACAATCAACCAGGGCAAATAGCGACACCATTAACACTCCCCCAAAAAAATACCGGCTACTTCGGTTTGGCAAACCGGGCAGCGTTCAGCAGAAATTTTATTATTAACCACTTTAAAACCATAACGTTCAATCAATACTTCACCACAATGATGACAGTCAGTATTCTCCCCCCCGACGCCTGGCCGATTGCCTTCAAAAACGTAGTGCAAACCGGCAGCGAGACCGATATCGCGAGCTTTTTTGAGGGTCTCGGGCGGCGTCGGCGGCACCCCGGTTAAACGGTAGGTCGGAAAAAAACCGGTGACATGCCAGGGGATCGATGGCGATACGGAAACCAGGAAACGGGCCAGCTCTTTTAGTTCCGATTCATTATCATTATATCCGGGGATCAACAGCGTAGTCACTTCAACCCAGACTCCATGAGTGACAAAATCACTGATGGTCTCTAACACCGGGGTCATTCCGGCGGCCCCGCAGATTCGCCGGTAAAAACTGTCCGACCAGGCTTTCAAATCAATATTGGCTCCTTGCATCAGAAACCGTAAACGACGCCGGGCGGTAGCCGTCAAGTAGCCATTACTGACCATCAGATTGAGCAGCCCCTGTTCCCTCGCCAGAGCCGCCGTCTCGGTCATGAGCTCGAAATAGACGGTCGGCTCAGTGTAGGTATAGGCCATTGATCGACAACCGGCAGCCAACGCGTCCCGAACCAGTTCCGCCGGTTGCAAGCGGCGTCCGGCCAGAGGTTTCCCGGCACTCGGCATTTGTGAAATCTCATGATTCTGACAGTGTCGGCAACGAAAATTACAGCCGGGTGCAGCCAAAGAATAACTTTTAGAGCCTGGACAGATATGGTAAAAAGGCTTCTTCTCGATCGGATCGACATGCGTGGCAACCACTCGATCAGCCACCAGCGTATAGAGGGTACCCTCCAGGTTCTGCCGCACCCTGCAGATTCCGGTCTGCCCCGGCCGCAAGCGGCAGAGATGCGCACAAAGATCGCAACGCACCCGATTTTCAGGTAATTTGGTATAGAGTTCCGCTTCCCGCATCATTAATCTCCTGTTTCCACACTAAATAATGAATGTAAAAAAACACGGGATGGCTAAGTAAAAATTTCGATATACAAGGAGTAGTGCTATTTCCGGCATGAGACTATACATACAGTATGTCGAATGCCTGAAAAAGTAATACGACACAGAAAATCGGAACTTTTTACGACGCCATCAAATTTTTATTGCAATTTTGGCGCAGGTTGGGTATTTCATCTTTTTTCGCTTTTTTCTCGAACCCACACCGACATTATCATCTAAAGGAAAGAATTTATGGCTACTATCAAACAGGCTCTGATAAGCGTCTCCGATAAAACAGGAATCGTTGAATTTTCACAGCAACTGATCGCTTTAGGGGTGCGCATCCTATCGACCGGCGGCACGGCCAGGCTTTTGCGGGACAGCGGCCTGGAAGTGATGGAAGTTTCCGACTACACCGGTTTTCCCGAGATGCTTGACGGACGGGTCAAAACCCTGCATCCGAAAATCCATGGTGGTCTCCTGGGCCGCCGCGACCTGCCCGAACATGTCGCCAAAATGGCTGAGCACAACATCGAACCGATCGACATGGTGGTCGTCAATCTCTACCCTTTTGCTGAAACCATCGCCAAGCCTGATTGTGATTTTGCCGACGCGATTGAAAATATTGATATCGGCGGCCCGACCATGTTGCGGTCAGCCGCCAAAAATTATGGCGCAGTCACAGTTATCATCGACCCTGACGACTATGCCCCGATTCTTGCGGAAATGCAAGCTCACAATGGAGCCGTTGGCCCGGAAAGCAATTTTTCTCTGGCCAAAAAAGTTTTTCAGTCGACAGCTTCTTACGATGCCGCGATTGCCAACTATCTGGGCCGTTTTCCGCGCCCGGATGCTCACCCTCTGGAACAACACTTTCTCCCCGAAACTTTCACCTGGCAGGGAACCAAGGCCCAGGATCTGCGCTACGGTGAAAATCCCAACCAGCGGGCCGCTTTCTATAAAGATGAACAAATTGATGAACCTTGTATCAGTAATGCCAAACAGCTCCAGGGCAAAGAGCTCTCCTTCAACAATATCTTAGATAGTAACGCCGCCTTCGAACTGGTTAAAGAGTTTAGCGAACCGACTGCGGTCTTCATCAAACACACCAACCCCTGTGGGGCCGCAACCTCGACCTCGACGACGATGGCTGAAATTATCCTTAGAGCCCGGGCCTGTGATCCGATTTCGGCTTTCGGCGGTATCGTCGCCCTAAACCGGGAAGTCGATAAAGAGAGTGCTGCTATCTTAGCTGAAACCTTTCTTGAAGCGATCATCGCTCCGGGCTTCAGCGCGACCGCTTTAGAGATCCTGGCGGCCAAGCAGGCCTTGCGCCTACTCGAAGCACCGCTCCTGAAAGAGTTTCAGCCCAGTGGCCTCGAGATCAAAAAAGTAGTAGGTGGTTTCCTCCTGCAGGAGCGTGACCTCAAAGAAGCTCCGAGTGATAAATGGCTGACCGTCAGTGAGCGTGAACCTTCAGCCCAAGAGTTTGCGACCTTGCAGTTCTCCTGGAAAATCTGCAAGCACGTTAAATCCAACGCCATCGTTCTGGCCGCCGACAACCGCTTGGTCGGAGTTGGCGCCGGTCAAATGAGCCGCATTGATTCGGTTAATATTTCGGTCATAAAAGCCCAAGTGCCGACTGCAGGCTCGGTTCTCGCCTCCGATGCCTTCTTCCCCTTTCGCGACGGCATTGATGCCGCAGCCAAAGCTGGAATAACCGCAATCATCCAACCCGGCGGTTCCAACCGTGATGACGAAGCCATAGCGGCAGCCAATGAACACAATATGGTTATGATATTTACCGGCAATCGCCACTTCAAACATTGATGGCGTCGTAAAAAAGTTCCGATATCCTGCGCTGTCGTGCTTTTCCAGACACTCGACATACTGTCTGTATAGTCTCGCGCCCGGAAAAGCACAACAGCTTGTCTATCGAAATTTTTACTTAGCCATCCCACGACTGTTTACGCCCCACAGGAAGTGCCCTTGGGATGCAGTGTATCAACAAAAGCCAAAAAAATAACTTTTACTTTTTTGAGTGCGAGAAAAAATCCACTCAGCCACAAGGCGGGGACTGGGTTTTACGGGGGTACCGGTTATCAATAACTCGCGTAGTGTCAAACCATAAACAAACCAAGAGTTACCCGCAGCCTGTCCCCATGCGAAGCAGGGCGACAGCAAAATAACAAACTGCCATTTCTGGCTTAGGAGTAACAAATGAAAATTTTAGTGGTCGGCGGCGGTGGCCGTGAGCATGCTTTGATCTGGAAACTTTCCCAGAGCAACAAAGTCGAACAGATCTTCTGCGCCCCCGGCAATGCCGGAATCGCTTCATTAGCAACCTGCGTACCGATTGATGCCGACGACATTGAACGGTTGCTCGAATTTGCCCGCAATGAGGCTATTGATCTGACGATTGTGGGCCCCGAAGATTCACTGGTCGCCGGCATTGTCGACGCCTTTGAAGCGGCTGAATTAAAGATTTTCGGCCCCAACCGGGCTGCAGCCGAACTTGAGGGCAGCAAAACCTTCTGCAAAAACTTGATGCAGAAATATGAGATCCCAACCGGTGATTTTGCCTCCTTTGACAATCTTGATGATGCCATTGAATATGTCTACAAAAAAGGCGCACCGATTGTTGTCAAAGCCGACGGTCTGGCTGCGGGAAAAGGTGTCGTTGTCGCCCAAACCGTCGAAGAGGCCGAGGACGCCATCAACAAGATCATGCGGCGACGGGCCTATGGTGACGCCGGCAAAGAGATAATTATTGAGGAATTTCTCGAAGGCGAAGAGGCCTCCTTTCTCATTTTTACCGATGGTGACATAGTTGTCCCCATGGTCACCTCACAAGACCATAAACCGGTTTTCGATGATGACAAAGGACCCAACACCGGTGGCATGGGCGCCTACTCCCCGGCCCCAGTGATCTCCGAGGGTCTATTCCGCCGGATCATGAATGACATCATGATCCCCACTGTCAAAGCCATGGCCGCTGAAGGCTGCAAATTTCGCGGCATTCTCTATGCCGGCTTGATGATCAAGGACGGCATTCCCAAGGTGTTAGAGTTCAACGCCCGTTTCGGTGACCCGGAAACTCAGCCCATTCTCATGCGTTTAAAGAGCGATCTTCTACCCATCATTGAAGCCTGCATCTCCGGCCATCTCGCCAAAACCATCGTCGAATGGGATGAAAGACCGGCAGTCTGTGTCGCCATGGCTTCCGGCGGCTATCCCAATAAATATGAAAACGGTAAGGTAATCTCCGGTTTAAATCTCGCCGGCCGACTCAAAGATGTAATGGTCTTTCACGCCGGAACGGCCAAAAATGAAGATGATAAAATCATCACCAACGGCGGTCGGGTCTTAGGGGTTACGGCTCTTGGTGAGGGCATCCCCAAAGCGATCGAAAAAGCCTACCATGCAGTTTCAAAGATAAGCTGGGAAGGGGCTCATTTTCGCACCGATATAGGTAAAAAAGCCTTAAAAAGAATATAACAGGAATTTATTAATATGCCGAAAAACATCGACATCCTCATTCTTATGGGCAGTGACTCTGACTGGGAGGTTATGAGTGAAGCTGCAATTATACTTGAACGCTTCGAAATCCTCTTTGAAGCCCGCGTCTCTTCCGCCCATCGCACCCCGGAGCGCACCTTGCGCATAGTCAGAGAGGCCGAGAAAAAAGGCTGCAAGGTAATCATCGCCGGTGCCGGTGCCGCCGCCCATCTGGCCGGGGTCGTTGCCGGCCATACACTGCTCCCGGTAATCGGGATCCCGCTTAACGCTACCTCGCTGCAAGGTATTGATGCCCTGTTGGCGACAGTTCAGATGCCGGCCGGAGTCCCTGTTGCCAGCATGGCCATCGGCAAAGCCGGAGCCACCAATGCGGCCATTTTCGCCCTACAAATTATGGCCTCTAACAACCCGGCGATAGCCCAACAACTTATTGATTACCGTAACAAAATGGCTCAAGGAGTTGAAGGGAAGGATGAACGCCTTCAGGAACACCGTCACCATAACAAATGATAACTCTTAGCTACCCTTTTTCAAAATCCAGACATGCGGAAAACATCAAACTGGTTGATTCAATCTGTCAATCGGGAGGAATTATTGTTTACCCAACGGAAACTTTTTACGCCATTGGCGGCAACGCTATCGACCAAAATCTTGGGCAACGGCTTTCTGAGATAAAAAAACGTCACCCGGAAAAACCTTTTCCGACTATTATCGGCAACCGCAAAGCACTCGACAAACTGATTTTGAGCTGGCCCCAAACGGCCCGGCTCCTAGCCGAAAGATACTGGCCGGGCGCCCTGACTATGGTTCTGCCGGGTTTAAAAAACCTGCCTTCGGCCATCCTCGGAAAAGATGGCACTATTGCCGTACGCTGGTCCTCTCATCCGCTGATTGATGATCTGGCAAAGATCTCAAATCTCCCTCTGATCTCCACCAGTGCCAATTTAAGCGGCCAACCGCCAACCCCGAAAGCCAACCAACTCAACCCTCAACTTCTGACATCCGTCGACCTCCTGATCGTTGCCGACAATCAAAACCTAAATCCGCAACCCTCGACAATCATTGATGTAAGGGTTGATCCGCCGATACTTTTACGGGCCGGAGAGGTTGTGATACTAGAGATATAATGATCCCGCAAATCACCGAAAAACCACAAGTTATCGCTCTTTTTTCTCAAGGCTTAGACAGTATTCTGGCAATTAAGCTTATCCAGCAACAGGGCCTTAAAGTTCAAGCTCTAAAATTCATAACCCCTTTCTTCGGTTATGAGATCAAAGGCCGCGAAGCGGAGCTCTGTGACCAGGTCAAAGCCACCTACGCTATTGATCTTTCGATCATCGATTTGACTGATGACTACCTACGCATGCTGGCCGCGCCACAATATGGCTATGGCAAGAACTTCAACCCCTGTCTTGACTGCAAGATCATGATGCTCAGCCGAGCTCGAACTTTAGCTGCGACCTGGCAAGCAACATGTATCGTTACCGGTGAAGTTGTCGGTCAGCGCCCCTTTTCCCAACGCCGCGACACCATGCGCAGGATTGAAAAACTGAGTCTGACTAAAGGGCTGCTCCTCCGCCCTTTAAGTGCTAAACTGTTAGCTCCAACCAAAGCTGAAGAGCTGGGCCTTATTGACCGCGAGCAACTTTTTGATTTCAGCGGTCGCGGCCGTAAACCCCAGATCGCCCTGGCCGAAAAAATGAAGATCAGCAACTATCCGACCCCGGCCGGAGGCTGCCTGCTAACCGATCCGGGCTTTGCCAAACGCGTAAAGACCCTCTATCAGGAAGATATCATCCCAACGACATCTGATCTCAATCTCTTGAAATTCGGACGTTTTTACCCGTTGGCTAAAGCCTCGGATTTCATTATTGTCGGACGCCATCGCGACGACAACCAGCAACTCCTCAAAACCGCCGACCATAACTGCTTTATTCTCCACCTGTCCGAAATGGCAGGCCCGGTTGCAATCCTCAAAGGGGACAAAAAAGAGCTCCCGCTCGCCGCCGAAAAACTCCGCCTCCACAGCAAAGCTAAAAACCTTAATTCGGTCAAAGTTGAATGGCGGAAGGGAAAAGAGTCTGGAAATTTGACGATTAGAACCACACCTGTTTGATAAAAAGGCAAGACATGGAAACTGAAAATCAACTGCCGCAAAGCAAAAAACTTACTCCGATGCTACGGCAATATATGAATGTTAAGGATAAGCATAAGGATAAGTTGTTGCTCTTTCGCATGGGTGATTTCTATGAAATATTCTTTGAAGATGCTGCAATTGCGGCCCGTACTTTAAAAATCACGCTGACCAGCCGTAACAAAAAGAGTGATGATGCGGTACCGATGTGCGGTTTTCCCCACCATGCTGCGACCGGCTATATTGCAACCCTGGTTCAAGCTGGACATAAAGTCGTTGTCTGCGATCAGGTCGAAGATCCGAAACTCACTAAAGGGTTGGTTCGCCGTGAAGTGACCAAGATTATTACCCCAGGAGTTAACCTGGAAAGTGATAGTTTAACTCCAGATCAAGATAATTTTCTCGCGGCGATCTCATATAATGAGAAAAAAATGACACTCTTTGGTCTGGCCCTGCTTGATGTCAGCACCGGCAAATTCAGGGTTACGGAACTATCTGATTTGGAAACCCTTCTTGACGAACTCGGACGCTGCGATCCGACTGAAATTCTCTTGCCACCGGCACGCACAGGTCGGGAACAGGAGTGGCAAAAAGAGATTCGCCAACAATTTGTCCAAGCCCATTTCACGCTGCGACAAGAAAGTGAATCGTTTTCTCCGAATCAAGGCCGGAAACTTCTCTGTCAACATTTCGGCACCCTCAATCTGGATGGTTTCGGCGGTCAGCATTTAGCCGGCCCCGGCGCCGGGGCGGCGGGGGCCGCCTTAGCCTACGCCAAAGAGACTCAGACCAACGCAAATCTCAACCATATCCAGGGAATCAGCATCTATCGACCGTGTAACTTCATGCAGATCGACCGTAATGTCATCTTCAACCTTGAACTACTCTGCACTATGCAGGAACGTAACAAACAAGGCAGTTTGCTCGGAGTTCTCGACCATTGCCGAACCAGCATGGGCAGTCGACAGCTGAAGGAGTGGCTCCTCTTTCCCCTGCTCAACAAAGAGCTTATTGAACAACGCCTCGACGCAGTTCAGACCCTGCTTGAAGATAAAAGATGCCGCCTGCAGCTTCAGACACTGCTCAAAAAACTCTACGACCTTGACCGTTTAGCTGGGCGCCTGGCCGCCGCCAAAGCCACAGGCCGCGATCTTTTAAGTCTTAAAGACTCTTTGGGCCTGATCCCCGAAATCAAGGAGCTGCTCAACAATCTGCCGATTCAGCCAATTCTGATCAACCAGGCCTTGCAAGAACTGCACGAGCTCAAAGAACTGACGGAAAAGATAGAACGCTTTCTCCTGCCTGAGCAACCCATCTCAATCACCGAGGGCAAGCTCATCAATAACGGTATCGATACAAGTCTTGATGAACTGCGCTTAATCAGCAAAAATGGTAAACAATGGCTTATTGAATACGAGCAAAAAGAGAAGGAGAGAAGCGGCATCAACGGCTTGAAAGTCCGTTTTAATCGGGTTTTCGGTTACTATATCGAGATAACCAAAAGAAATCTTGATCAGGTTCCGCAAGAGTACCAAAGACGCCAGACCTTGACTAACGCCGATCGCTTTATTACACCGGAATTAAAAGAGTATGAAGAGAAGATCTTAGGTGCGGAAGAAAAAATCAATACCTTGGAGCTTGAAATATTCCTCGGCTTACGCCGGGAAGCCGCCTTAGAGATTGGTTGCATCCGGGAGTCGGCTTCGCGCCTGACCCTTTTTGATGTCCTTAGCAGTCTTGCCGAAGTCGCTGACGAACGCCACTATTGCCGACCCGAAATTATCAGCGACCAGCAACTCCTGGAGATCGAAGATGGCCGGCACCCGGTAATCGAGTCGTTGAGCGAGAATTTTGTCCCCAACGATACTTCTCTCAGTGGTGAAGATGAACAACTTTGGATTATTACGGGCCCCAATATGGCCGGAAAATCTACGTTCCTCAGACAAAACGGACTCTTTGCCCTGATGGCTCAGATGGGCGGTTTTGTGCCGGCAAAAACTGCCAGAATCAGCATATTTGATCATATTTTCACCAGAGTCGGAGCATCCGACAATTTAAGTCGGGGTCTTTCAACATTCATGGTCGAGATGACTGAAACAGCCCGCATTCTTCACCAGGCAACCGCTAAAAGTCTGATCATTCTAGATGAGATCGGTCGGGGCACCAGTACCTTTGATGGTTTAAGTCTGGCCTGGGCCATCGCCGAAGAGATCCACGATAATCTTGGCAGCTTGACCCTCTTTGCCACCCATTATCATGAACTTTGCGAACTTGAGCTGATCAAAACCCGAATCAAAAATTACAATGTCGCAGTTCAGCAACGAGACGACGGCATCACCTTTTTACGCCGTATCATCAAAGGATCAACCAACCACAGTTATGGTATTGAGGTCGCAAAACTGGCCGGAATTCCGCATCCGGTACTGGAAAAGGCCCAACAAATTCTGACTAACCTGGAGATGGCCGAGATTGCGGCCGGGGGAAATCTGAGGATAACCGGCAAGAGTGTACTGACAAGCCGGACAACTGGACAACAAAGCGGCTATCTGCCCTTTTTAGAACCACCTCCGGCGACACAGAACAACCCGGCGGAGGGCAAAGTTGCCGAGCTCATAAAAAAACAGGACCTTAACCGAATAACTCCGATCAAGGCCCTGACTATACTTGAAAAACTAAAGAAGATATTGGAAAATTAACTATTTCAGTGTATCCCGGTGAGCCTGTTCCTTGGCAGCCAGGTCGGCGAAATTGGTTTTTTTCAAGCTTTTAACCAGATCCTCCTGAACCAAAGCCAACTCTTCACGAACCGGGCAGAATCTCATCCGTTCACAAGCATTATAGCCATCAAGACAGATATTTAGCTTGATATCACCCTCTACCGCCTCGACCACATCGCAAAGGGTCACGTCGACCGGCTTACGAGCCATCGAGTAACCACCTTTTTTCCCACGATGCGAAATCACGATTCCGGAGCGGCTCAGACTCTGAAAAATACGAGCCAGAAACCCAACCGGTACATTCATCTCACGAGCGACTTCGGGAATCACGATAATCGCGCCTGCGGGCTGCATCGACATATAGACAACCCCACGAATCGCGTAATCTGAAGCTCTTGTTAATTTCATATTCGTTCCACCTATCCCTGATTTTTAACTTTATATAAACACAAATACTGCCTAAAAGCACAATAAGTTTACAATAACTTGACAATTAATATTATATTTACATTTATTTGTCAAGCTATTTATTACTACTATTAAGGTCATGAATGTACTTTAAACCTTTAAGCGTGAGAAATTCATCAACATCATCAATGATTGTGGTCTCTCTCTCAACAATTTTAGCCAGCCCACCGGTAGCGACAACCACAAGATCAAGTTTTAATTCGGCCTTAATCCGGGCAACCAGCCCCTCAACCAGCGAGAGATAACCATAAACAATCCCCGACTGCATACAGTGAACCGTATTTTTCCCAACCACGTCTCGGGGACGAATCAATTCGACCCGAGGCAGTTTCGAAGCCCGCTGACAAAGAGCCTCCATTGAGATATGCATACCGGGAGCGATAACCCCGCCGATATACTCTCCCTTGTCCGAAACACAATCAAACGTTGTGGCCGTACCAAAATCGATAATTACCATCGCCTGTTTATGTTTCTGGTAGGCCGCTACCGCGTTAACTATACGATCAGCGCCAACCTCACGCGGATTATCGAGCAAAATCGGCAAGCCGGTCTTAATCCCGGGGCCGACCACCAGCGGCCTGAAATGAAAATATTTACTCGCCAGCCCTAAAAGTTCATTGAGAACCGGCGGCACGACACAGGCAATCATCATTCCATTAACCTCCCGCCGATCAGCATCGAGAGAGCGAAAAAACTCATGCAGTAGAATTATGTACTCATCCCGAGTCCGGCTCGTAGAGGTTGAAATGCGCCAGTTATCAATTAGCAGATCATCTCGATAGAGACCTAATACCGTGTGCGTGTTACCAACATCAATTACCACTAACATTATAAAAAATCCTATAAAATCGGCAAAATCAAAAGCTAGGTTACAAAATACACAAACAGACGAAAACCCTATTTCGGGTTCTTTTCCAGCCAGGCTTCGCCCGATGCAAAAGCTATCGTTTGACCATCTTTAGTGGTCGCTAAAAGACGGCCCGAACTATCAATTGAGTGGGCCCGACACTCTCTTTTCCGGTCACCGGAGTTGATGACAACATCTTTTTCCGCGAGAAAAAAATTACGGTTAATCAAATCTCGAATCGACCCCCGTAAACCCTCCCGGTAAAATCTCTCTTCGAAGAGTGCCAACCCTTGTAAAACTTTATCTAGAAGTTCGGAAAGACCAAAATCTCTGCCGCATTCACAACTTAAAGAGGTAACCATACCCTGCAAATCGGAAGGGAAGTCGCAAACCTCAACATTAACATTAAGCCCGACCCCGAGAATCACAAATTCCGCCTTGCTGGCTCCGGGTTTCATTTCAGCCAAAATACCTGCCAGCTTTCGCCCCCGGCAGAGAAGATCATTGGGCCATTTAATCTTAAGGCCGGAGCACTCTTTACTAAGAACCGTCCACAAGGCGGCAGCCGTCACCAAAGAGAGTTGCGGCACCTGATCGAGAGGCAGAGGGGGTCGCAAAAGCAGCGAAAAGTAGAGATTCATCCCGGCCGGCGAATGCCATTGCCGACCCCGACGACCGCGTCCCGAGAGCTGTCGAGCCGCAACCACAACTGTCCCGTGCGGTGCCCCGTCTAGCGCCTGCTGCCAAAGATAGCGGCTGGTTGAGTCTAAGGTTTGAAACGATGCTATTTCAGCCCCCCAGGGACTGGAAAAAGGCTCTATCACGAAACCAGATCCAGCGAAATATCAATGGCCGGAGCCGAATGGGTCAGAGCCCCAACCGAGATAAAATCAACCCCTGAAGCCGCCACCTGCGCCACATTATCTAAAACAATCCCACCGGAGGCCTCTAATTTGACAGAGGGAAAATCTTTACGTACGAAAGCTACTGATTCTCGCAAAAGAGCATCATCCATATTGTCGAGCAAGATAATATCGGCGCCAAAACGGGCCGCCATTTTGACCTCGTCAAGATCGGCCGCCTCAACCTCGATCTTTAAACCATGCGGAGCCACGCGATGGGCATGATCAATGGCTTCACGAATCGAACCGGCCGCCCGGATGTGATTATCTTTGATCAGAATACCATCAAAAAGTCCATGCCTATGATTCCTCGCACCACCAACCTGAACTGCATATTTTTCGAGAGAGCGCCAACCCGGCGTCGTTTTTCTGGTATCAACGACTTCGGCCTGAAAATCTTCAACTGCAGCGACAAAACGAGAGGTTAACGTGGAAATCCCGCAGAGACGCTGAACAAAATTCAAAGCTACGCGTTCGGCCATCAAAATTGAAATAACATTACCGGTTACCAACATCAGCGGATCCCCGACTTTCAGCTGATCACCATCCGCAACCCGCTCCTCAAGCTTAAGCGAGGGGTCAAGGGTGCGAAAAACCAACCCTAAAACCTGAATACCGGAGGCCACACACTCCTGTTTAGCCTTGATCAAAGCCCGGGCTTCGGTTCCCGGCGGTACGGTTGAAAGGGTTGTCACATCACCTGAACCGAGATCTTCTTCCAGGGCCATTTTGATCAATTTTTCAGTCGCAAACATAATTAAAGCACTCCTGGTGCGGCGTTAGCGGAATAGTTACACTGAAATAAACTTTTGGCGTGCGCCTATAGCACATAAGTAAAACTAAATACAATCCGCTGGAAGCCGTATTTTTTCAATTGAGTCTTGATTTTTAAATTTAACTCTATTAAAGCTCTGTTTTAAGTTAAAGAGGTTAACAGAGAACATTGCTTCGCCCTCACTAACGGGGTCACATCTTGACAAATGGCGTATTAAAACTTTGCTTTTGCGCGAACCTTCCGGCCGCCAAGTGTCAAGAAATGACCCCAACCGAGACAGATCGAACAAAAACCGCGTCAAAAACCTCACTCTATCTCAGGCGGGGTCATTTCTTGACTATGGCGTATCGAGATAATCGGACAAACCGAAAAACTACCAATAGCCATTGTCAAGATTTGACCCCATTAAAGAGGGCGAAGCAATGTTCGCCGCTACCCACAATAACTTAACTTCGAGGAAATTGATTTGCAAAGTACCAATTTTTCCCATAAAGCAGCCGCTCTGAAACCATTCATGGCAATGGACATACTGGAGCGAGCTCAAGAGTTAGAACGCGAGGGCCGCTCAATTATCCATCTGGCGGTGGGCGAACCCGATTTTCCGACCCCGAAAGTAATTAAGGATACGGCAATCAAAGCCCTTGACGCTGACAAGACTCACTATACGCACAGTCTGGGTGCTTTTGAGTTACGCCAAGCTATCGCCGATTACTATTTAAAACGCTACCGAGTCAAGATCAACCCTGAACAGATTCTCGTGACCTCCGGCACATCTCCGGCGTTAATGCTGGCCTGCGCCGCGCTGCTCAATCCCGGCGACAAGGTCATGGTCAGCGATCCCGGCTATGCCTGTTACGGCAATTTCATCTCTTATTGTGACGGCACCCCGCAATTTATCAACGTCTACGAGGATAACGGTTTTCAATACGAGCCCCAAACCTTGAAGAAAAGTATCTCGCCGCAGACTAAAGCGATCTTAATCAATTCACCAGCCAACCCGACCGGCAATCTCCTTGAGGCCGAGCGCATGCGCGAACTCGCCGCCCTGGGCATCCCGCTACTCTCGGATGAGATCTACCACGGTCTGGTTTACAAAGGTGAAGAACACTCAATCCTGGAGTTTACGGATAACGCCTTTGTTTTCAATGGTTTTTCCAAGCTTTATGCAATGACCGGCTGGCGTTTGGGCTATCTTATCGCACCGCCCCGTTTCATGCGCACCCTGCAAACCCTGCAACAGAACTTCATGATCTCAGCCAGTCATTTTGGCCAAGTTGCAGCACTTACGGCTCTGACTTCACCCGAAGTCGACAAAGATCTGGAAAAAATGCGCAAAATCTACGATGAACGCCGCCGTTTCATGCTACAACGGGTTCGCGAGATCGGTTTGCACGTTGCCGTCCCGCCTACCGGAGCCTTTTATATTTTTGCCAATGCTAAAAAGTTTACCACCAACACGTATAATTTTGCTTTTGAAATACTCGAAAAAGCTGGTGTTGGTGTCACTCCGGGAATCGATTTCGGCAAAAACGGCGAAGGTTACCTACGTTTCTCCTATGCCAACTCACTGGAAAACATTGCCGAAGGGATGAACCGACTGGAGCAATTTTTTAACAGTAAATAAGATCATTTTCGGGGCAACGGAAAGGCCAACAGGTAGGTCTTTCCTGAAAGTTTCAAAATATCCTCACCACGTTTGACCATGGCGCAGATCAGCTCATCTTTGACAATCTGGATTCCCTGGACCGGGCCGCCGATGGCTCCGGTCAGCTTCTGGACAACAAAACCGCTGCCGCTGTGTCTGACCATCTTGACATTCCCTTTACTAAGAAAACCATACTCACCCAAAGAAGTTGACATTCCGGATTCATTATCGATCAAGAGAATCTCGTTAACCCCGTCACCATCGAAATCGTAGATCCGCAGCGGCGCGCAGATCTGCCGTTTTTCGGTATAACTCATACGCTGAGTCCCAACCTCATACTGAACATCATGCAGTGACCCGGCCAGGCGTTCATCACTAAGCCACAAACGCTTACTGCCTTGGTAAATCTCAAGAAAATTGTTTTTATTAATAAAGCAGAGTTCTTTGATACGGTCATTATTAATATCGCCATAGACGGCACCCGGCAACGTAAAACCCATCGGCACGGAAAATTGTCCGGCGGATGAGACCTCACCGTTTTTAAAATGGAGGCGATAAACCGAATTACTGAAAAGATCCTCTTCAACAAAGCCCTGACCTACAACATAGGCGCG
>JAYEMC010000113.1:0-4350 GCA_034717935.1 Pseudomonadota bacterium
GGTCACGCGCTAACTAAACAATTAAAAATAGAGATTATCCTATGACCAACAAAAATTCTAAAACCATAAAAGTGAGACTTTCCACCCTCTCGGCGGCGTCCGGGTGAGCGGCAAAAATTGGTCCGTCGGAGTTGGCGGACGTATTGCAGGGCTTATCACTGCCGGCCGATGAACGCTTACTTGTCGGCATAGAAGGGGCGGATGATGCCGGGGTCTTTCGTTTTGATGACCAGCGGGCACTGGTGCAAACAGTTGATTTCTTTCCCCCAATGGTTGATGACCCTTATCGTTTCGGGCAGATTGCGGCCGCCAATGCCTTCAGTGATGTTTACGCCATGGGAGGCGTTCCGTTAACCGCCATGAATCTGGTTGCGTTTCCGATTAACTGTCTTAACCCTGCGATACTTCGCAATATTCTAGCCGGTGGTCTCGATAAAATTAAAGAAGCCGGTGCAGTGTTAGCGGGCGGGCACAGCATTGATGATCCAGAGATAAAATATGGCCTTTCGGTTACCGGCGAAGTTCATCCTGAGCGAATCTGGCGTAATCAGGGAGCCCGGGCCGACGATATTCTGCTCTTAACTAAACCATTGGGTAATGGAGTGTTGGCGACCGCTTTAAAAGCTGACTTTGTGACCGAGGGTGAAATCTCGCAAACTTTGGAGTGGATGGCGCGACTCAACATTCTACCGCCGGAAAATAGCAACGAACCCTGGCGACAATGGGTTCGGGCCTGTACCGATGTCACCGGCTTTGGCTTTTTCGGCCATTTATGCGAAATGATCTCTAACGACAAACTTGGCGCTTTAGTTGAACTGAATCATGTTCCGCTGCTCGAGCGAGCCGAAGAATTTTGCAGTATGGGGATGTTTCCGGAAGGGGGACATCGCAATCGTGACCATTTCGGCTTTCGCCTGCGGGGCGAAGATCTGGCCGACCCGATACTTTGTGACCTGCTTTTTGATCCTCAAACTTCGGGCGGTCTTTTACTGGCTGTCGCTGCCGATGGAGCCGAATCCATAATTCGCGCTTTTAATGCGGCCGGAACCGGCTGCTGGCCGGTAGGCCGCTTTACCGACAACAATCCCGGACGTATCATGATAATCTAGAAGGCTGTCCAGAAGGAAAATATTATTATGGCTCATAACACAATCAGGTCCAGTTATAATCAGTTAGCTGACAGATTAAATCGCTTTCCTCAGGGTGCGCCCCCTTCTGAACTACTCTTTAAGATTTTGAAAATGCTTTTCAGTGAGAAAGAGAGTAAACTGGTTGCACTCATGCCGATAAAACCTTTCACCGCAAAAAAAGCCAGCCGCATCTGGAAAATGGATCTGACCAGCACGCAAAAGATCCTGGATGAATTGGCTGGTCGCGCTATCCTGGTTGATATCGAACAAAATGGTGAGTCTGTCTATGTTCTGCCGCCGCCAATGGCCGGTTTTTTCGAATTCTCGTTAATGCGGGTGCGGAATGACATTGATCAAAAGGTATTAAGTGAACTGTTTTATGAATACTTAAATGTGGAAGAAGATTTCATCAAGGATCTATTTACCCGAGATCAAACTCAGCTGGGACGAACCTTTGTTCAGGAACCTGCATTGTCTAAAGAAAATGCACTGCATGTTCTCGATTATGAGCGGGCAACTGAAGTCATTAAGGGTGCTGCTCATCGAGGGGTTGGGATCTGTTACTGCCGCCATAAAATGCATCACTTAGGCAAAGCCTGCAATGCTCCACAGGAAATATGCATGACCTTTGACAACGTCGCCGCATCACTTATTAAGTACGGCCACGCCCGTTCTTTAGAGGTGGAAGAGTGCCTTGATTTATTGCAGACAGCGTATGAACACAACCTGGTTCAATTTGGTGAGAACGTAAGAGAGAAGGTAACTTTCATATGCAACTGCTGCGCCTGTTGCTGTGAGGCTATGGTCGCGGCCCGCCGTTTTGCAATTTTAAGCCCGATTCATACAACCAACTTTCTTCCGGTTATAGCCAAATCTGATTGCAACGGCTGCGGCAAATGCGTGGCCGCCTGTCCGGTCGAAGCGATGACCTTGGTTTCAGCAAATAACCATGTCAAACCCGAGATGAAAGTGGCAAAGTTGGATGAAAATCTCTGTCTCGGCTGTGGGGTTTGCGTTAGAACTTGCACAAATGGCAATATTCTTTTAAAATCCCGCGCAAGCCGGGTTATTACCCCCTTAAATGGAACCCACAGAGCGGTGTTGATGGCCATTGAACGGGGTAAGCTGCAAGATCTCTTTTTTGACAACCGGGTTCTCTGGAGTCATCGCGCCATGGCCGGAGTTTTAGGCGTTATTCTAAAGCTTCCGCCATTCAAACAAGCCCTGGCCAGTCAACAGGTTAAATCACGCTATCTGGAAGCCCTGATTAATCACTTAGAAAATTAGTGCCTTACAGGTTATTTTCTTGTTCAAAAAAACAAAAAACAACCTGACAAGAACACTTATTTGCGGATCACCGCGTTAGGAGAGTATTCAATGGAAGGGAAAAAAGTCAGTGAAAGTATGGTAATCCTCTCACAAGTCATGCTCCCGCATGATGCCAATCCTGCAGGCAATATCCACGGTGGGGTTATCATGAAGTTGATCGACAACGCCGCCGGTGTAGTCGCCATGCGCCATGCCCGCAGCAACACTGTCACCGCCTCAATCGACCGCCTCGATTTTCACTATCCGGTCTATGTCGGAGACCTGATCACCTTGACCGCCTCACTCAATATGGTTGGCCGAACATCGATGGAAATTGGAGTTCGGGTGGAGAGCGAAAAAATGATCAGCGGCAAAAACCACCATACAGCCTCCGCCTACCTGACCTTTGTGGCTCTCAACAAAGAAGGCAAAAGTTTTGAAGTACCACCCTTGATTCTGGAAAGCGACGAGGAAAAACGCCGTCAGCAGAACGCCCAACTGCGCTCCACTCAGAGAGCCGAGGAACGCCGCCGAAACCAAGACTAAGCCAATAAATCACCTCTTCTTTTGCAGCCATTTGTCAAGACCGGCAAATGGCTGGTGGGTTGTGGATGGTTTTTGATTAATACTTGATACCGATTCGCCGGGTCTCACTTCCTCAGGAAATTTTGTGTGCTCGTAGTCATGACAGTAGAGGCACAGCAGTTCCCAGTTGCTACCATCCGGCGGGTTGTTATCGTGGTTATGATCTTTATGATGGACAGTTAGCTCTCGCAGTTTTTTGCCGCCAAACTCACGTCCACACCGAGCACATATCCACGGATACATTTTAAGCGCCTGTTCCCGATAGGTTCGGGAGCGCTGCTCTTTATCATGCCGCAATTCGGCAAGAGCACCTTCCAGTTGACCTTCCTCGTTGAGTCCCATCAGTAAAAAATACCTCAAACTTCATCAAAGTCAGCGTGAGCTGTCACCGACCACATGTCAAGATGTGACCCCGTTAGTAAGAGCGAAGCAAATTTTAAATTCAACCGCTTTAACTTAAAGCAGAGTTAAATTTAGTGTCCCCGATTTTTTTCGTACCAATCAACAAAAAGGGCCACAGCTTCATCCCGGAAACTGTGACCCTATTGCTCTATGCTTTTTTCTATCTGCTTAAAAAATTACGGACTATCATTTACTCAAGCCTGACACCACTTACCAACTCATCCTCCGCAATCACCACTCCACCGGCAATGCATGTGTAGCTACCGGTAAAAGTATCTTCAGTCAGGGAAGTTATCTTATACGTGTACTCATAAACCCCCATATTAAAAGTCATGACATATCCGGACTCACCGGTTGCGTAGGCCATTGTCTGAGGATAAGGAGGCCAAAACGCACTTATCTGCCCATCGCCCGGCTCAGTTACAACCAGATGGGTTGCATGCACCCGGTCAACTCCATAGTAACTAGAAGTAACCCGCCAGGTACCATTCAGAGAGTGAATATTAAAGATTTGCATCTCAAGTAAACTCTGGTTAAAATCAAAGGCCCCGGTACCGGAAGCATCCTTCACATAAGATCCCATATAAAGGGTTCCACCCATGTATTTAAAATCGGACGCATTATTGAAAGCTGTATCATCCGGCGGAGTGATTGCAATATTACCAAAGAATGAAATATTACTACCATCATCAACGTTTTCCCCTTGACAAGCAGTACAGCCTAAAGAACGAAAATCTACCTGACTCAAATCAATCTTCAAACCAGGATACGCGCTATCCTGATACCAGAGATTCTGCCAACCGGATGATTCCAGATAGGGAAACGGATGCAACGTGCCATCTTGGGCCAGAGCATATATATTACCTGAGGAAAGAGGGTCGTGTGAAAAGATGAGATACAGTTGACCGCTCTGATTAGTTGATGC
>JAYEMC010000114.1:0-4343 GCA_034717935.1 Pseudomonadota bacterium
AGTCGAGATGATCGGTTAGTGGGGGGGGTGATTACCTTTATCGATATTTCGCGCAGAAAAATACTGGAAAAACAGTTACAACATTCGCAGCGGATGGAAGCAATCGGCACCCTGACGGGTGGTATCGCCCACGACTTTAATAATATCCTGACGGTGATATCGGGTTATGTCGGATTATTGCAATCACAACTTTCCGATACACCGAAACTGTTGTCGAAAATTCAGAAGATCGGGGAGGCCGCCGAGTGTGGATCAAAATTAACCCATGGATTGTTGGCATACAGTAGAAAAACATCTGAACCCTCCACTCCGGTTGATCTGAATCAATTGATTTTGAAAACCCAGGATTTTTTTGGACGGGTCATCGGGGAACATATTCAGAAAACGATCATTTTATCGGAGCAATCGTTGGTGGTTCTGGCAGACACTTCTCAGTTAGAACAGATCTTGATGAATCTGGTGACCAATGCTCGAGACGCCATGCCCGATGGGGGCGTGTTAACGATAAAGACTGAACAAGCTGAAATTGATCGCGGGTTTTGTCAGATGCATGGGTATGGAGAACCGGGGAAATACGCGTTGATTACCGTTGTCGACGATGGTGTTGGTATTCCCAAGGAGATTCAGCAGAAAATTTTTGATCCCTTTTTTACGACGAAGGATACGGGAAAGGGAACCGGTCTTGGTTTGGCGATGGCGTGGGGGATTGTCAAGCAACACAAGGGTTATATCCTGGTTGACAGCCTTCCGGGAGAAGGGACGAATTTTAAGATTTATCTCCCCCTGACTGATCAACCCGTTGTTCTCACGGCGGTGGAGGTGAATACCCCTTTACCTGGCGGTGATGAAACCATTCTCCTGGTGGAAGATGATCCTCTGGTTCGAGAATCAACTCATAGTATTTTGACCGCAGTCGGTTATCGGGTTGTTACCAGTGATTGTGCTGAATCGGCATTGGAAGTTCTGGAGCAAAAAAACACAAATTTATCCCTTATTCTTTCGGATGTTGTCATGCCGGGGCTAAAAGGGTCAGAATTTTATCTGGAAATCAGAAAAAAAACCGATATTCCGGTCATTTTTATGAGTGGTTATACTTTTGATGCTTTACATGAACAAGGGCTGGTTCGGGAAGGAGTTCGGTTGTTGAATAAACCGATTCAACCGATAGCTCTGTTAACTGAAATTCGTGAAACGTTAAACATTGCAGCACTTGCCTAAAAAAACAGAGATGACGCACTTGCAAGGCTGGGATCTTGGGTACGACCTACATCTGTTACCATTTAATGCTTCAGTTATCCCATATTGGGTTGACACTTCCAGAAATGGGTGGTAGAAGGATTTTTTAAAATGACAATGGAGTGTTCTAAAATGGTTAAAAGACTGATCGGTCGAAAATTAAAATCATCTCGCCTGAAAAGAGACAAGACGATTCAAAACCTTGCGGAAATATCGCGGGTTTCCTCAAATATGATCTCCAGAATAGAACGTGGGTTGACAATTCCATCGGTTGAAATACTCATGAAGCTGGCTGATTCCTTAGGATTAAGTCTCAGTTATTTTGTTGAGGAATCTGAAAAAGGAAATAATATTGTCTTTACTCCATCTGGTCAGGGTGAACCCATCTTTTATTTTGAAGACAAGCATCAAATTGCGAGTCTGACTCAAGGATTGCGTGATCCCGGTTTTTCAGTTTTTGTCGATACCCTTGAACCTTATTGCGATAGCGGTGAGGGGGGAATGGTTCACACCGGGGAAGAATTTGCCATGGTTATCGAAGGGGAGCTTGATTTTGTCATTGACGGGGAAGAGTTTCATTTAGACGAAGGTGATTCTATCGGTTTCAAAGCATCCATGCCGCACAGTTGGAAAAACCTCAACAACCGCCGGGCTAAAATCCTCTGGATTGTTTCTCCGCCACCAAATGTTTAAAATGACAGCTGAATATTCTTTTTACCAGAAGGGAATCTGAACCATGCAAGTTAAAAAAATTGTCGGTAAAAAATTAAAAGAGATTCGACTTAAACAGAATCTGACGATTCAAATTCTGGCGGAAAAGTCACAAGTCTCTTCCAATATGATTTCACGAATAGAGCGTGGACTAACGATTCCATCGGTTGAAATTCTGATGCGACTGGCAACCGTATTCGATAAAAGTATCAACTATTTTGTTGAAGATGTTTCCACCTCGCATGAAATTGTCCACACTCGCCCTGGCGAGCGAGACAAAACTGTCTATGATGACGAGTTCAATATGCACACTGAATCATTTACCTCCGGGTTGCGTGATCCTCAGTTTATGTCATTCTTTTGTACGGTCAAAAAAGGTGGTAAAAGTGGATCCAGCAATATGTATCACCCTGGCGATGAGTTGATCTATCTTATGGAAGGGCGCCTGAAGATGACGATTGTAGACGAAGTTTATATCCTTGAAGCTGGCGATAGCCTCTGTTTTAAATCTCACTTGCCACATCGCTGGGAAAACATCGGTGATGATGATGCCAAAGTTGTTTGGACATTGTCCCCATTTACGATAATCTGACTCTTCTTGACATGCTCTGAACATATTGTATAGTCTCTCTAAAGGGATATTCAATATAATTTAAGATAACTCCGTAAGGGGGTATTATGAACAAGTCTGAACTGGTAGAGACCTTATCGCTTGAAAACGACCTGACCTATAAGAAATCGGAACAAATTGTCAATCTGATTTTTGATACGATGTCACAGGCTTTGATAGATAATGATCGGATTGAGATCCGTGGGTTTGGCAGTTTTATGGTCAAGGACTATAAGGCTTACATGGGTCGCAATCCAAAAACGGGGGAAACTATCAAGGTCAATGAAAAGAAGCTCCCTTTTTTTAAAGTTGGCAAAGAGTTGCGAGAGCGTGTAGACAGCTGATTGCTCTACTTATCAACCGCATTAAAGACCCGTCCATCGTTTTGTGGAGGGGTCTTTTTTTCACATCTGCAGGTGAAATCTCATGCTACATACTTATCAAGGAATGACCCCCCGGCTGGCTGATAGTGTTTTTTGCGTTCATTCAGCTGAAATTATTGGTGATGTAGAAATCGGAGCCGAGTCGAGCATCTGGTTTCAAGTTGTTATCCGTGGAGACGTTAATTTTGTTCGTATTGGTGAAAGATCAAATATTCAGGATGGGACAGTTATTCATGTCACCCATAAAGTTCATCCGACGTTTATCGGGGACGACGTCACTATTGGCCATAATGTCACTTTGCACGGTTGTAAAATTGGCAACCGTTGCTTGATTGGTATGGGGGCTGTGATTCTGGATGCTGCTGAAATTGCTGATGATTCAATGGTCGCTGCCGGGGCATTGGTGACACCGGGGACAAAAATCCCCTCCGGTACCCTGTATGCTGGAGCTCCGGCAAAATATAAACGCAACTTATCGCCCAGTGAAATTGCTGATTTAAAACAATCTGCCCGGAATTATTTAAATTATGTTGCAAGTTACCGGGACTAATGGGTCGAAGCCACAGCTCTTTTTATTAGAGATGCTTTTGGATTTTAGTGGGTAAAATTATTAAGCCGGCGTTTTTTGTTGCCGGCGTTTTTTGTGTTTTTTGTTGTGAAATCTTCGGTCACGTTATAGTATCCGCGCGTAAAAATAAGGGGGAGGGTGTTTACCATTTTTTTTAAATCCTACTCATCGGCATTCGGGAGGAAGCATGTCTGCGCTTATTAATCAGCAATTAATCTTTGGATTATTGGGCGGCTTGGGAATGTTCCTGTTCGGCATGAAAATCATGTCGGAAGGCTTACAAAAAATGGCTGGCGACAAAATGCGGAAAATTCTCGCCGCATTGACCAATAATCGCCTCATTGGTGCATTGGTCGGAATCGCCGTCACTGCTATCATCCAATCTTCCAGTGCGACAACGGTCATGGTCGTTGGCTTTGTCAATGCCGGGCTGTTATCACTGGTTCAATCGATTGGCGTGGTCCTGGGGGCGAATGTCGGTACCACCATCACCGCACAGTTGATAGCTTTTAAAATTACCAAATTTGCCCTTCCCGCAATCGGTCTCGGTGCCGGCCTTAAACTTTTCAGCAGAAATAAAAAATATGTCTATCTAGGTGAAGTTATTCTTGGTTTTGGATTGCTGTTTTTTGGTCTTGTGACCATGAAACATGCGTTTAACCCCTTGAAAGCGAGTGAAGATTTCCGGCAGCTGTTTTTGCTGGTTGGTGACTATAGGTTGCTGGGCGTTCTTATCGGTGCCCTGCTGACAGTCATTGTTCAGAGTAGTAGTGCAACTATCGGCATTACTCTGGCTCTGGCGAGTTCGGGACTGATATCATTTGAAGCCAGTGTT
>JAYEMC010000115.1:0-4327 GCA_034717935.1 Pseudomonadota bacterium
CTTTCCCTGCCAGTCAAAATGGTGAACCGCACTGGTTAAAGTGATTTTACGTTTTATCTCTTCCGGTTCCGAATCAAGCACCGAAGTACCGGCATCTACGCTGCCCAAACGATCCGTGCTACCGCCATTTAAAAGCATCGCTTCAGCTAAAGATGTTTTGCCGGCTCCACCGTGGGCAATGATTGCAACGTTTCTCAAATTTTCGCTTGTGTATGGTTTCATTCCTATATTTCCTTAGCCTGAAAACTGGTTGGGGTTGACAGAAAACAAAATCACCTTCCTATCAATGGTTATCCGATAATCGCAATTTTTTCGCATAACCATGAGTCAGGATAAAAAGGTATTTTGGATACGCCTCCCAAATCAGTACTGTAAACAGCTCCCAATTGTCAAGCCTTTAGTAATGTTCACAATGGTGGCACCCATTTAAATAGTGCGCGACCGAAAACCGCCAATTTCCTCGATTGCGGCGACCAACGGGAGTGCTGGCAGTGCGTTAGGCTCAAATTTTAATCCTCGGAATACTAAGTGTATGCCTGTGGTTAAAATCTGAGCCTGCCTTGCACTCAAGAAAATTGTCAGGTTTTCGGTCAGGCACTAAACAGAAAACTCCCTAAAAAAACTTTCACCAAACCAGCAATTTTCTTGTAATCGTCATTGAAATATTGTAATAAAAATGGATTATTATCTTTATTGGTGCCTTATCAGGTTATTTTCTTGTTTTTTTTTACAAGAAAATAACCTGATAAGAGCACTTATTTGCGGGCCTTGCAGTTATTTTTGGATTGCGGGAATAATTCCCGCATCAGCTTAATTTATAGTCACTTCCAATCAGGTTGATCGTGGAGAGAGAAGATGAATGTCACTAAAAATGAAGATCGGAGCACCATTGCTCTGGAAGGAGATTTCACCAGTGATCTCCTGAATGATTTTAGATCTGCAGTACAAAGTGAAATTGATGCCGGCAACATTTCACTGACAATCGATTTTACGGATACGGCAATTATTGATTCGATGGGCATCGGTTGTTTGGTAGCAACCCACAACACGTTGAAACAAAAAGACGGAACCATGCACCTGAGTAACGTCCCGGAAAATCTTATGGATGTTTTCAAAGTCATGCGCCTTGATCGTATTTTTCCAATAAATTAGTAGCTGACCGAGTCCTAAATAACCACAGCAACCCCACAAAAAACCGAGCTCTGAGGTACGTCATGTCCATGTCATCTTTTATCGACGACGAAACTTTACAGGAATACATCAGCGAAAGCCTGGAACACCTTGCCGACATCGAACAGGATCTCCTGACGATTGAAGAGGGGGGTGCTGACATTGATGAAGAGGTCGTCAATCGGGTTTTCAGAGCCGCCCATTCGCTCAAGGGCGGGGCCGGCTTTCTCGCCCTTGACACGATCAAGGAGCTGGCCCACAAGATCGAAAATGTCCTCGACATGATGCGCAATCGCGAGATTGCGCCAAACCCGGAAATTATAAATATCCTCTTAAACTCATTCGACAAACTGCGTGACCTGATCAACAATTCCAGCACCAGTAATGAGGAAGATATCGACGAGTTCGTCGTCGCCCTGGTGGGCCTGACCACAGCCCACCTGGCCCCGACTGAACAAGCTAGCGTATCAAATATGATCCCGATCACAAAAAGTGACGACAGTGTCATCTTTGAAGTCCCTGAAATCGACCTGGCCCAAGCTAAAAAGGGAGCTCAGACCCTCTATCTCCTTGAATACGACCTGATCCATGATGTCTACCAGCACGGGAAAACCCCGATGGAGATCATCAAGAATGTCATGGATCTCGGCACCATCATTGAAACTCTGATCGATATAGACAGGGTCGGCACCTTAGATGATGCCCCGATCAACTCAATCCCCTTCTACATGCTCATAAGTTCGATTATCGAACCGATCGTCGCCCCGGATTTTCTCGAGCTCCCGACCGAAAAAATTCTGCTCATCGGCAACGACGGCAAGCAACTCAAAGAGAGCGGACAAGCAGAGACTCAAACCCAGGCCGCCCCGGCACCGCCCCCGGCCCCAACATCGGCAAAAACAAGTTTGGAACCGGCACCACCAATAATTCCGGAGCCAAAAGAGATTCCAAGCCCGGAAACCGCCCTGCCCCGGACCCCGGAAAAACCGGCTCCAACTCCAGCCCCAGCCCCAACCCCGGAGGCCGGGAAAACTGCTCCTGCTAAAAAAGAAGAGCCCGCTAAAACTGAAAAGAGTGACGCTCCAACATCATTAAGGGTCAGCGTCAACCTGCTTGAGAGCCTGATGACCCTGGCCGGAGAGATGGTTCTTTCACGCAACCAACTGCTCCAGGCAATCAGCCAGCAAGACCAGCACAGCATCAAACTTTCCGGTCAACGCATCGATCTGGTCACTTCGGAGCTGCAAGAGGCCATCATGCTGACCCGAATGCAGCCGATAGGCAGTGTCTTCAACAAGTTCCCCCGAGTTGTTCGCGACATGTCGCAAAAGCTTACTAAAGAGATCAACCTGATTATCACCGGTAAGGACGTTGAACTCGATAAAACCATCGTCGAGGGACTCAACGACCCCTTAACCCACCTCATCAGGAATTCAGCCGACCATGGTATTGAGACACCGGAAATCAGGATCGCTGCCAGCAAACCCCGAGCCGGGAAAATCGAGCTCAAAGCCTACCATGAAGCGGGCCAGGTAAACATTGAAATAACCGATGACGGCAACGGTCTTGATGCTGAAAGAATTGCCGATAAAGCCCTTGAGAAAGGGATGATCTCCACCGACCAGCATAAAGCCATGTCCCGCAAAGAGAAGATGGCTCTGATCCTGCTGCCAAGCCTTTCGACAGCGGAAAAGGTCACCGACGTCTCGGGCCGCGGGGTTGGCATGGATGTCGTCAAATCAAATATTGACCTGCTCGGCGGACAGATTGAAATTGACTCTGAAATGGGTCAGGGCACGACTATCAAGATTAAACTACCCTTAACCCTGGCCATAATCCCCAGCCTGCTGGTCAGCGTCGGTGAAGAACGTTTTGCGGTTCCCCAGGTAAACGTCTGTGAACTCGTTCGTATCGGATCCGCCCAAGTAAAAGATAGAATCGAAAGAGTCGGTGATTCAGAGGTCATGCCACTGCGCGGCGAATTGATACCCCTGATCCGCCTGGCCTCGGTTCTCGGCATCCAGTCATCAGTGATTAACCCGGAGAGCGGTGAAGAGATAGAAGATCGACGACAGACAATCGCTGACCGCCGCTCCCCGACCACAGCCATCAATGAATCACTCGAACAAACTCCCGATGAAGAATTCGCAAACAAACGCTCCGGCCGTGACCGGCGCTACAAAGCGAGCAGCGACCTCAATATTGTTGTTGTTTCAGCCGGATCATTCAAATACGGACTGGTCGTTGACGAGCTGCACGATTCGATAGAAATTGTCGTTAAACCCATGGGCCGTCATCTTAAGCATCTCGCCAGCTATGCCGGTGCCACGATCATGGGAGATGGCCGGGTCGCGCTGATTCTCGACGTTGCCGGCATCGCCAAACTTGCCGACCTGATCTCCATGGCTGGTAGTAAGAGAGCTCAAGATCTGGCCGAGGTCGGTGAAGGAAATCGCGGTCAAGATCGCCAATCCCTGCTCCTCTTCCGTAACGGCCCCGAAGAACCATGCGCCGTGCCTCTCGAAATCGTCGAACGCGTTGAGCAAGTTCAACATGAAGATATTGAGACCAAAAGCGGCCAGAAAGTTATCAAATACCGAGGCGGCAGCCTGCCACTTTTTGCCTTATCAGATGTCTCCGAGGTTGCGAAACTGATTCCAGAGCAGGAACTGGTGGTAATTGTTTTCACGGTAGCCGAACGTGAAATCGGCCTGCTCGCCTCACAACCGGTTGACACTGTCGAAATTAAGGCAATCATTGATCGCGACACATTGCGAGACACCGGAATCATGGGATCGTCTATCATCAAGGAGCAGACCACCCTGATAATTGACATCTACGAACTCGTCGAAACCCTTAAGCCGGAATGGTTCGAACGACTCCAGAAAAGAAAAGAACGGAAAAAAGAGACCCTACGCCAGGGCTCTAACAGTAGCGCCGCAGCACCGCTGAAAAGCAAAAAAATCCTGCTGGTCGAAGATTCGGATTTTTTTCGCTCCCAACTAAAAAAATACATCGATGATGATGAACGTCAATGTGTACCGGCTGAAGATGGCCTGGTTGCCTGGAACTGGCTCCAGGAACACCCCGATGAACTATCTCTAATCATCACCGACATCGAAATCCCCAACATGGACGGTTTCGAACTCTGCAGCCG
>JAYEMC010000116.1:0-4321 GCA_034717935.1 Pseudomonadota bacterium
TTAAACCGTCATATATAAGATATTTGGAAAATAGAATAATTGAGCATTTTGGTTTTTACGGGGTTCCTGTAAAATTATTTTTCCGAAAACGCGAGGGACGTGGGAAAAAAGGTTAAGAAATGGCATTTTTGGATCGCCGCCTGGAAAAATTGCTTGACATTATCAATTAGATATTGCTAATAAAATAGGATGGTTAAGGAGTGCGAACGCATTAAATAATAATTGCCGTTCTCGAATATAATTAAAATTATCTGTTTGGCCCTGGTAAGACTATAGGGCTTCAAGGTTTTGCTATGAATAAATCTGAGCTGATTGAAGAATTAGCGAATCGTTCCGACCTAAACCTCAAGGTTTCTGAAACAATTGTCAATCTGGTCGTTGATAATATGAAAAAAGCCTTGTTGGATGAAGATCGTATTGAGTTACGGGGGTTTGGAAGTTTTCATGTAGAATACTATAAAGCTTATACCGGTCGTAATCCGAAAACCGGTGAATCAATCCAGGTAGGTGAGAAACGGCTGCCGTTTTTTAAAGTTGGCAAAGATCTTAAAGAACGGATCAACCAAAATGGCTCAGAATAATAACTTCACGGATTTACCCAGGAATTTTCTTTCTCCATTTCTGACCAGAGTCAGGTCGGTATTGAGCGAACCCTCCAATCTACCTAACCTTTTGACCTGTAGTCGAATCCTTATTGTCCCCCTGATTATAGTTTTACTCTATTTTGACAGTCGTTGGTTGAATCTGTTTACAGCACTTTTGGTGGTTCTTGCCGCAATTACCGATGGGCTTGATGGCTATCTGGCAAGAAAATATAATTTTGAATCGACTCTTGGTAAACTGCTTGACCCTCTGGCGGACAAGATTCTATTGTTGTCGACTATGGTGATGCTGGTTCATTTGCAGCGGGCCCCGGCATGGATAGTATGTCTGATTCTTTGTCGGGAGACGGCAATTACCGGTTTGCGGGCGATAGCTGTTGAGAAGGGGGTAGTTATTGCCGCCAGCGCCATGGCAAAGTATAAAACAATTTTTCAGATCGTGGCGGTTGTAGCTTTGATTATTCATTATCCTTTTCTTGGCGCAGATGCTCATTCCGTGGGCGTCTTTTTTCTCTGGATAGCATTTTTATACACAATGTGGACGGGTTATGCCTATTTAAAAGAGAGCGTTAACTTGTTAATGTCGGAATGATCCTTTGGTTTTTGCATGGTAGCAGTTAGCGTTTTGACAAAAAGGTTTCGGTTTTTTCCGAGACCTTTTTTTTTCTTAGAGGGTATGAAAAATGACAAAAATCGAGATGTTTACCGGAAAAGGCGGAGTCGGGAAAACGACCATGTCGGTTGCGACCGCTTTGCACTATGCTCAATCGGGTAAAACCTTGCTGATTTCGACTGATCCTTCCGGTTCTCTGTCGGAGATCTTTTCTCAAGCGCTTGATCAGAAAGTCACGGAAGTTGCGGCTAATCTTGATGCCGTGGAGTTGACGCGTCAATTGGTTTTAGATTTATGGCGGGAGAAATTTGCCGATGAAATTTATGCGGTGTTGTCATCTTTTCTGCCCGTCGGACGTGAAATTATCGACTATATTGAGGGGGCTCCGGGGATTGAGGAAGAGTTTATGCTCGACTATCTTTTGACGATGGCTCAATCGGGCACTTATCAGACGATTGTTTGGGATACGGCACCGACGGTGACCACCCTTAATCTGCTTTTTATTCAGCAGCTCTTTTATACTCACCTGACCCAGGCTCAAAAGGTTTATATGAAGGTGAAAACAGTTTTTAACAAGGTTGATCCGTTGGCTCTAATCAACCAGTGGAAGCATTTGACGGGCCAAATTATCGAACTTTTGCAAACCGATACAACCGCCTGGGTGGTGGCCAACCCGGAGCGCCTGCCGGTTGAACAGGCGCTTAATATCGCCGATTCATTGAGCAAATTCGGCATTGGCGTCAATGGTTTTATTTTAAACAAGATGCTGCCGTTAGAGCTCTGTAGAGATCACCCTTTTTGGTTGGCAAAATTTCAGGCACAACAGAGGTGGCGGGAAAGAATGTTTCAAGCGGCTGATGCTCTGATTGTGAAAGAGGTTCCGGAACTGTCTGGCGAGATGAGGGTTGACGGTTTCTTGGGTGAAGTCTCAGAACTATTGCAGAAAGCGTAAGGGTATATATTACAGGTGAGAATCGATCGCTTCTCTGGTCTTTTCCATTACCTTCTTAATTTCTTCCACCATCTCTCTTGGCCTGATCTCTTCATCAAAATCGGGTGTTGCAATAGCCGGGCTGAATGTCAAAGTCAGGGTGCCCGGTTTAATCGCGATCTTGCCTTTGGGTTGCAGGTTGCCGCTGTTGCTGATGGTTAAAGGCAGGATTGGCAGATTCAGTTGAGATGCCAGCATAAAGCCCCCCTTTTTAAATTTCCCTAAGCGGATAGATGCCGGAATACGGGTTCCTTCAGCGAAAAGAACAATTGAGGTTTCACGTTTTTTTAAGATCTTGCCTTGGGCTTTAAGCCGTGAGATCGCTTCTTTACGGTTGTCCCGATCAATAATTATCGACCCGCTACGCTGTAGAGCCGTCCCGAAGATTGGAATCTTGGTCAGTTCCCGTTTGGCGACGAAGAGACAGTAGAGAGCCCGGCAACTGAAAATTGTGTAGATATCAAGAAAACTCTTATGGTTGGCGATGACCATATAGGTTTGCTGGGGGTCGATATTCTCCAGGCCCCGGTAGATGACTTTGACTCCATTCAGGCGCAAATTTATCCAGCCCCAGCAGCTGCCGCCGAACTCTACGCCGCGTCGTGACCATGGAGTGAAGGTTGACAGACAACAGAATATAGCCCAGAAACAGGTGTTGGGGACGACCACTATAATACTGCGGATTGCGTTGATTAAATTGGCGATAAAACTGAACATCAGTTGATTCCTTTGGTTTTCATGGATAAGGCACAAAGCATTCTGTGCAAACCTTAAGTAGTGATAATGTTTGCAATTGTCAACAACTCTCCATTTATAGGCGGGAATTTTTAATCAGTAACTTTATGACTGCGACTGTGGCTGAGACGGATCAGACGGGGGGCGGCCAGCCAGAAACAGAGGCAGGAGAGCCAGAGGGCAACGATGTCGAAAGTAAAAGCTGTGAGGTATGAGCCGGTCTGATCAAAGATGAGGCCGGAAAACCAGGCTCCGGCGGCTCCGCCAAAACCTAAATTTAAAGAAAGCAGGCCGAAAATCCGGCCAAAATGACGACCTTGAAAAATGTCTGCGGCAATTGAGGGGTAGAGGGGGGCGGCCGCACCATAACCGAAGCCGAATCCGGCGGCAAAAATCCAGGGTAGTAGTTGTTGCGGCAGTTGGGGTAGTAATTGCATTCCGGCTAGGGCCAGAACTCCCAGGGTGGCGGCGGCCATGCCTAAGGTGTTCGCGGTTTCGCGGTTCCAGCGGTCGCCGAAAAAGCCTAATGTTATTTTGCCGACTGAACCGCAGATACCTAAAAATCCGAAAGTTAAGGCTGCCATCCGGGCCGTCATGCCACCATCTACTAAGCCGGCAACGGCATGTAAAAGTACTCCTTGAATGGCAAACGGGCCGAGGAAAAAAGCTGCTGCCAGATACCAGAAACGCTTGGTTTTCAAGGCTTTTCCGCTGGTCCATTCAATGGTGGCCCATTTTTGGTCGATAATGACAGCGTCTTTCTTGCTCTCTTTTTCAATGGAGAGGGGTTGGTTTTTCGGCCGGGTTGCACCATCTGGTCGCAGACCGATTTGCTGTGGATCACGACGTTGGAAAAAGAGATTGATCGGAATAATGAAAAGCACTATGATAGCTAGTATTTGGTAGGCGTGGCGCCAGTTATGGGTGCTGATGAGCTGTTGCATGGCCGGGGGTACTATTAGCATGCCGACTCCGACCCCGGCCATGGCCAGGCCTAAAGCCAGTCCTCGACGCCGAACAAACCAACGGGGGAGAAAAGTTGCGTGGGGGACGAATCCGATGAGACTGACGCCTATGGCCGCAAGGATTCCATAAACCAGGTAAAAGTCGAAAATATTCTGTGCTTTTGTGAGCAGAGTCAAGGATGCAGCCAGCCACAATGCTCCGGCCGGGATCACTAAACGGGGGCCGAAACGATCGATTAGCCAGCCGGTCAGGAAAGCACAAAGATAGTGCGAGATCGTAAAGAGGGAAAAAACCCCTGCCGTAGTTGCTCGTGACCAGGCAAAATCGTTGATTATCGCAATATAAAAGACGGAGAATGAGTACCAGACCCCAAAGGCCACGCCGAGCGTGACAAAAGATGTGGCAACGATAATC
>JAYEMC010000117.1:0-4313 GCA_034717935.1 Pseudomonadota bacterium
TGGCATTCGTAACGAGAAAAATGCGGGGCAGGCCTATCGTGATCTGGCCGCCCAAATTGAAGATCCTAACGGGATTGCCATGTTTGAAAAAATGGCTAAGGAAGAAGATCAGCATGCCCGAATTTTAGAAGATCAATTTTACGAGGTAAAAAACCGAGGAGAGTTAGTATGGGGCGATTAATATTTTGGATCGGATTGGTGATGGTACTGTTTCTGGGTTTTGTGACACCGGCTCTAGCGGCGCCGCCGGATACCGAACGGATTGAGCGGAAATGTGCCGAATGTCATGATCTTGATGTGGTAATTGAAAAAGAGGCCTATATGGCCGACTGGCGCAAAATTGTTGACCGTATGGTTGCCTATGACGGCAGTGAAATCAGTGCGATCGATAAATTGATGATTTTAAAATATATTAACGAGAACCTGGCTCTGGATGGGCCTGGGGTTAGAGCCCGGAGAATAGAAAAAAACAGGAGTGAAAAGTAGCTATTCCGTGATTTTTACACGGGGGATAACAATAATAAAAATAACTTAATATCGGAGGAAAAAATGGATAAATATGTTTGTGATATCTGTGCTTATGTTTACGATCCTGAAGTTGGTGACCCTGATGCTGACATCGCTGCCGGAACCTCTTTTGACGCTTTGCCGGAAGATTGGGTTTGTCCGATGTGTGGTGCCGATAAAGACAGTTTCAGCAAAATCGATTAGGAGGAGAAAAAATGGCAAATATAGTAATTGTTTATGATTCCCTGCGTGGCAATACCAAGCGGGTTGTTGATGTGATGAGTGAGTTATTTACCGGCGCTGGTCATGCAGTTAAGGCGGTAAAACCGAAAGAGGCTGAGGTTGCGGATCTGGAAGCGGCTGACTTTCTTTTGCTGGGTGGCCCGACCTACCATAAAGATTTGATCAATACTATGAAACAGGTACTTTTTAAGTTCGAGAAAGCCGATCTTAATGGGAAACCGGGCGCAGCTTTTGCCTCTTTTGGCTGGAGCGGCGAATCTTTAGGAATCCTTGAAGATACGATGAAAAATCTTTATGAGATGAATATCGTGGTTGACGGAATCAAGATCAAGCAGACTCCGGTAGCGGCCAAGATTAAAAAAGAGGTTGAACCTTTTGCCCAGAAAATTCTGGCAACTCTATAAATCATTTTTCAACCAGACCTGTACAATTTATGGTCGAACTGGTATGTATCTTACATGCCGGTTCGACCTTTTTTTTGTCAATAGTTTGACGTAATATTAACAAGTGAGTGACGGAAGGTTCTGTAATATATGGATCAGGAAAAGAAAAATAGTAAAAAAAATGGGACAAACCCTCGTTTGATGTTGATTGGTTCACGGGGGCAGTTAGGTTCCGATTGCCGGGAAATTTTTTCCCCCTCATTTGAGGTTATAAGTTTTAATTCCGATGATCTTGATCTTACGTTGCCCGATGAGGTTTACGCTGCGGTTTTAGCTTGCCAGCCGGAAGTGATTATAAATTGTGCGGCTCATACTCGGGTTGATGATTGTGAGACTGAGAGTGAGAAGGCTTATCTTATAAATGCCGAATCTCCGGCTCGCCTGGCTGCTGCAGCCAATTGTTGCGGGGCTTTGCTTGTGCAAGTGTCGACCGATTATGTATTTGCAGGAGATCGGGATATTTCACAGGGATATGTGGAGGGTGATGCGGTGGCGCCGGTCTCGGTTTATGGCCGCAGTAAGCTGGCTGGTGAAGAGGCGGTGGCTAAATCCGGTTGTGCTTATCTGATTGTGCGGACGGCCTGGCTTTACGGGATTAATGGTCATAATTTTCTCAAAACTATGCTCCGTCTGGCCTTGGCTGATTCCGGTCTTGAACGGAAAGTAGTAGCTGATCAATTCGGTTGCCTGACCTGGAGCCGGACTTTGGCACAACAATTGCTGTCTCTTGTGGAGGCAGGAAAAAGAGGGCTCTATCATGGCGTCGGCGAAGGTTCGGCCAGCTGGTTTCAGATTGCGGCCCGTTTTCTTGAATTGATGGAGGTTAAGCATTGTCTGGTAGCGTGCACAACGGTCGAATACCCAACCCCGGCCCGGCGTCCGGCAAATTCGATTCTACTTAATCGAAGGCTTAAAGATGATGGCCTGTTGCTGATGCGGCCCTGGCAAGAAGATCTTGAACTTTTTGTCAGGTGTTACCGTGATCGCTTACTGCAAGAGGCCTCGATGATGTGATATGATATGTAAATTAGGAGAGGAGAGGGAGATGGTTAAGAAGATTGCGCTGAAATGGCTGGTTGTGGGTTTGTTTCTCATGTTTTTGACGGCTTGTGCCGGTAATGAAAAGGTTTGTGAGCCGATGCTTCCGGTGGAACCGGAGGCGGAAACTGCACTGATCAATGATCCCGGTTATGATGAAGCGGCCGTTTTCGAATCCTTAATGGATCGTATTATGGTTGATTTGCGAGCCAATTTTCTTGATCAAGGGCTAATGTCTGATGAAAATCGCAAAGCTGACGCAAAATTTCTTTATTCAGCTTTTGTCGGTGAGGATAATTATGACGTTACAACCCCATTAGGACGAATGATGGGTGATGCTCTGGCGAGTCGGATGCAGAATGACGGTCTGCAGATAATTGAGGTGCGTCTCAGTCGCTCAATGCGGATCCATAAAAAGTTCGGCATGTTGGCGATGAGCCAGGATATGCAGAAACTTTTTTCCGAACATCAGGCAACCTTCATGATTACCGGTTCTTATACCGTAACCCCGCACTATGTCTATGTTCTGGCTCGGGTTATCGGTAATACATCTCAGGTGATCTATGCCTCTTCCGGAGTTTGGCTGCCGCGTTCATCAATGGTCAACTATCTCCTTGATTATCGTCAGCCAACCGTAAAAGTTGTAGCTGCTGACTAATTGGAACTTTGGTTATGAGAAGAGTGTTTTCAAATATTGCAAAAAAGCGATATGTAAGCTGTCTATCAACACTTTTGCTGGGCCTGTCTCTTTTGGTCGCTTGTAGTTCAACGTATCCTCCGGACTATTATGATTATGAGTATGAACGCGATTACAAGGTCGGGATTATCAGCGATAGGCTTATTGAAAAGATTCCTGTCGATATTGAACGTCCTGCCGTGTTGGTAGTTACGACTTTTGTTCAGCTTGATGATTTTACGAAAACCAGTCGTTTTGGTCAATTGATGGCGGAGCAACTCTTAAGCCGTCTTGCAGGGCGCGGTTTTTTGCTTCGTGAAACCCGGATGAAAGATATCTTTTATCAGAGCCCGGATGGTGAATTTGTTTTAAGTCGTGAATTTTCTAAGGTTGCTCAAGAGCTCGATGCCCGTTTGGTTTTGTTGGGCACTTACATTGAGGCTCGTGATCATGTGTTGGTTAATACCCGGTTGGTAGATTTTCAGAAAAAGGCGGTGGTTGCTTCATACGATTGCCAGCTCCTGAAGACTCCGGATATAGTGGAGTTACTCTCCCGTTAGAGCTGGACCCACTAGTGGAAGAAAATAAAATAATTGAAAATAATTACCAGCGGGTCGATTCGTTATATGAAATATCCAGCCTCATCTCTAACTTGTTGCGTTGTTGTAAATTGTGTGATAGAATTTCAATATGCAAGGTAAATACATAAGCAGAAAATTGGAAGCAGAGCTTAATGATTGTCTGCTTGATTTTCCCGCAGTCGCAGTTTTAGGGCCACGACAATGCGGAAAATCGACCCTCGCCAAGACCCTTATCAAAAGCTTTGAGGGGGGGGCTATCTATCTTGATCTTGAAAACCCGGCAGACCTGGCAAAACTCCACGATCCCGAACTTTTTTTTGCTAATCATCAAAATAAGTTGGTCTGCCTCGATGAAATTCAACGACTGCCGGAAATTTTCGCTCAACTCCGCGCTATTATTGACACTCGAAATCACAACGGCCAGTTCATCTTCCTCGGGTCGGCTTCCAGGGATCTCCTGCGCCAAAGCTCCGAAACCCTGGCCGGCCGCCTCGCCTATCTGGAACTAACGCCATTCTTATACTCCGAAACAGCAGCCGAAACTCCTCAGCTTAAACTCCAGGATTTTTGGCTGCGGGGAGGATTTCCGCAAAGTTTACTAGCTCGAAATCAAAAAGCCAGTCGGCGCTGGCGTGACAACTTTATGAGAACTTTTTTAGAGCGCGATATCCCCCAACTTGGGTTTAGAATTCCAGCCCAATCTTTGCGGCGCACCTGGCAAATGTGTGCTCATAATCAGGGGCAACTGCTAAACAGTTCTCAGCTTGGTTCAGCCCTTGGTATAAGCCATACAACTTTGCGCTCATATCTTGAGCTGCTGAGTGA
>JAYEMC010000118.1:0-4312 GCA_034717935.1 Pseudomonadota bacterium
AACTGCTCTTTTTCGTCATGATAATAAAATCCATGATCGCCGGAGAGTAGACGGCACCACCGGCACAGGGGCCTAAAATCGCGGCAATCTGCGGCATAACTCCGGAATAGATAGTGTTGCGGTAGAAAAGTTCAGCGTAACCACCAAGGCTGGAGACCCCTTCGTGAATCCGGGCGCCGCCCGAATCGTTCAGGGCGATAAAAGGAGCCCCGTTTTTGGCCGCCATATCGAGTACTTTACACATCTTCTGAGCGTTGGTCTCACTTAAAGTCCCACCAATAGCAGTAAAATCCTGAGCTGCAGCATAGGTCAAACGACCATTAACCCGACCATAGCCGCTGACAACCCCGTCACCAACAATTTTTTTCTTCTCCATACCGAAATCGGTACAGCGATGGGTAACAAATTTGTCGACCTCCTCAAAAGTGCCTTCATCAAAGAAATAGAGCATGCGCTCACGGGCGGTCAGCTTCCCGGCATCATGCTGCTTGGCGATTCGCGCCTCGCCGCCGCTGATTTCGGCGGCCTGATTCATCTTCTCTAAGCGTTCTAACTGGGCTTCTCTCAACGACATTGTGTGCTCCCTCGGGATAAAAGAAAATTTAAAAGTTAACTGTAATTGTATACTGCATACTAAAACCAAGTGAAGAAGCTCACTATTATAGTTAGCACTTTTCTGTCAAGAACTATTTCCGACCGACACCGGCATACGTAAAACCTGCAGCCCGCAGTTTATCACCATCATAGACATTACGGAGATCGGCAAAAATCGGCTGGGCCATCAGGTTGTACAGGCGCTCCAGATCGAGATAGCGGAACTGGTTCCATTCGGTCATCAGCACCAGAACATCAGCTCCGTCGGCTGCCTCGTAGACATCGGCGGCGTAAAAGATTTTATCATCAGTGTAAAGCTCTTTGAAAGCGCAAACCGCTTCCGGATCATAAGCTCTGATCATGGCACCTTGTTCACTTAAGGCTTTAGCAAAATAGAGGGCCGGAGCATCACGAACATCATCGGTTTCCGGCTTAAAAGAGAGCCCGAGAAGAGCCACGGTCTTACCTTTAACCACGCCACCAAGAAGCGCTACAACCTTTTCCACCATCCGCCGGCGTTGACGCTGATTGACGGCAATCACAGCTTCGACAATCGCCAAGGGTTCTTCATACTGACGCCCGGTAGCCGCCATTGCCAGGGTATCTTTGGGAAAACAGGAACCGCCGTAACCGGGGCCGGCATGGAGAAACTTTTTGCCGATACGGCCGTCAAGTCCGATGCCCCGAGCCACCTGTTGGACATTAGCGCCAACCTTTTCACAAAGGTTGGCAACCTCATTGATAAAACTTATCTTGGTCGCAAGAAAAGCGTTGGCTGCATACTTGATCAATTCTGCGGTTTCAATATTGGTCAGAACGAAGGCGGTTTCATTTAAGTAAAGGACATTGTAGATATCCTTCATAATGGCTGACGCCTGTTCACTCTCGGCCCCGATAACAACCCGGTCGGGCCGCATAAAATCGCCAATCGCCGAACCCTCCCGCAGGAATTCAGGGTTCGAGACAACATCAAAATTAACTTTGGTCGACTGATTCTCGATCACCACCTCTTTGACCATCTGGCCGGTTCCGACCGGAACCGTACTTTTATCGACAATCACTTTATAACTGTTCATAAAACGGCCGATATCAGCGGCCACAGACCGAACTTGGCCCAAATCGGCCGAACCATCCGCCGCCGGCGGCGTGCCGACGGCAATAAAAATAACCAGAGAGGCAGCAATTCCCTGCTCAAAATCAGTGCTGAAAGCAAGCCGCTTCTGAGCCACGTTACGACCGACCAACTCTTCAAGCCCCGGTTCGTAGATCGGCATTTCACCCCGATTTAAAGCCGCAATTTTCTCCACATCAAGATCAACACAGAGAACATTCATGCCAAATTCCGCCAAACAGGCGCCAGTCACAAGGCCGACATAGCCGGTTCCAATTACGGTTATATGCATTTCTTCTCCTTAATTGCCTCCCAGCCCTCCCAGACCATTGAGGCTCAAAAGTATACGAAAAGAGAGGTCGTAGGGATCACGCTCTTCGTCTACCGAGAAATCTATCGACCAACACTGAGGATGGTAGTTGAAGCCATAGATAGTTTCCCATATATGGCTATCAGCGACTGAATAACGAATGCTGCCGTAAACATCCAGCCAGCTCCAGAGGGGCACGCTAGCGGAACCGGTAACAAGTTCCGCAATTTCCTGCTCGTAGCGATATTCAAGCGAGAGAAAATCGCCACGTTGGTTACCGGTACTTAAGAGAGCGGTCATCAATTCATTCGCATTTTCATAAGGATCAAAACGATTTTCCAGCTTCATATAGAGACCGCCGCCACGACTGCGCAACTCTAACCGGCTGTAGAAATTTGAGGCGTGCTGATCGTCCTCGAGAAAACGGCGACCATCGGCGACATCGATAAAGCTGTAAGCTTGACCAACCTGAAATTTCAACCACTCATGGTAATCAAACTCATCCAACTCTCCGGCCCGCGGATAACGCCCAATCAGACGACTGACCAAAGCCCAGGTGACGTTGCTCTCCTCAGCCAGATAGTCAACATCATCAAAACTCGGTAAATCGTCTTGGTCGACATCTGGAACATAGCGATAACCAACTGTCGGCTCCAACGTATGAAGCAGACGATCCATGCCAAACCAGTTACAGGCATAAACCCGTTCTGCAACACTTTTAATTTCGACCCCGGCCGCCATGGTTTCGCGTGAATGGTTGCCATCAACACGATCATTCGAACTACTAGTCTGATAATAGGTTTCGCGGAATTCGAGAAAAGGAGTGACCTCAAACGACCCGAATTTAACCGGCATGGTCAAAACCGGATGAAGGTCGAAACGGTGCCCCCGTTCACCATCCTTACGCCAGAAATTTGCATAGGCCCCATCCATACGCCAAAAGAGCCAATCGAATCCAGCGACCGGCTGATTGAGTGCGGCAAGCGTTATTTCCGGCAAGAGCTGCAGGGTTTCATCATCATTTTTGCGTAATAGAGATTGATAGTAACGAGCTTCAGCTGTAACACTGTAACGCTCCCAATTGTGGTTGGCGATAGCCAGCGAGCGCAGGTAGGTATCGGTCTTATAATCAGCGTTGTCGAGTTCATCAATAAAATCTCCCGAAAAAGTATCCGGAAAGTCCTCAAGATACTCATTGTCGCTAACCAGATTGACATCTGATTTCAAGATTGTACCGCCGCTTAAGGTCTGAAAATGGTGGGCTCCGAAAGCCCAGCGATCCTTGTCGGCATAAAGATAATCTTCGGGCTGATCGTCGACCAGCTTATCGCTGATAAAGGAGGCGCTGATATCACCTAGAGCCTGTTCATTAATTACATAACGGTATTCAGCGCCAAATTTAACCCCCCTTTTGCTGTAAGTTTCGGGATAGAGGGTCAGATCGTTTGAATCGTTAATGGCCCAGAAAAAAGCGTTTTTAGTAATCAAACCATCTTTGTCGGAGTAGCCGAGACCGGGCAGTAGAAATCCGGTCTGACGTTTTGCATTAACCGGGAAAACACCTTTGGGAAGATAGAGCACCGGCACATTTTTAATCGCAAAAACGGCATCGTCAACAACCCCGTATCCACCATCTTTGATATGCACTTTTTTACAGCGAATCAGCCAGGCGGCACGTTCCGCATCACAGGTGGTTAAAGTCGCATTTTCGACATCATACTCGTTGGCGCCCAGTTTTTCGATCCGTTCACCGGTAATGTAAAAATTCTTCTCCTTAATGAAAATCCGGCCATCGCGAATTGAACCGATCTGGTCGATGTAGTTGAACTTAAGATAGCGACAAGCCAGGTAGTCAGTCCGGTCACGCATTAAAACATCCCCCCAAGCTTCAAACTCATGCAAAGCTTGATTGAGAACCGCCTTATCGGCATGGAGCTCCATCCCCTCCTGACGAATTACAACATCTCCCTGGGCATGGTAGAGATTGGCCTGTTTGTCATAGTAGAGGTAGCGGGCCTCGATCTCGACGGCTTTGTCAGCCACTGCGGCGGTCGCACCCGGCAGATTCGGAACGGCGGCATAAGCCGGAACTGAAATTCCCGCTGACAAAACAAATAAACTAATAAGAAAGAGTATTATGGAATTGGTTTTACGCCTAAATCTTTGCATATTTTCCTGATTGGTACTCACCATAAAGTTACAGCAATTAGCGGCGAACATTGCTTCGCTCACTTCGAAGGGGACAGGCTACCGGATACCCTTGGTGTGCATCATGATTTGACACTACGCAAGTTATT
>JAYEMC010000119.1:0-4292 GCA_034717935.1 Pseudomonadota bacterium
CTGAGAGGGGCCGGGGCCAACTGATGTATGGTTGAAATATTGTGACACCGCCGGGAAACCAGGCGGAAAACAGTGAAAACAAACCTCAACCTGAAGCATCGGAAGAAACCGGTCTACTCGACCGGACCAAAAGCCCTTGTCCGTGTGTGTCTGTGGCTAAAAAAAATAAAAGGGATAAAATCATGAAGCAAACCTCCCATATCGGTAAACGCCTGCCGAAAATGGATGCTCCCGAAAAGATCAGCGCTCAAGCTACCTACATCAATGATTTAAGCGTCCCGAATATGCTCTATGGCAAGATCAAACGCAGTGAACACGCCCATGCGATCATCAAGAGTATTGACATCAGCAAAGCCGAGAAACTCCCCGGCGTCAAAGCGGTTTTAACCCGTGACACCAACCCGGCCAAGGATTTTCGCATCGGTTTTATCCAGGATAACCCACCGATCAAAGATGATAAAGTCAGACAATTTCGTGATGAGGTCGCAGCCGTCGCAGCAACCTCCGCTGGAATCGCCGCCGAAGCCTGCGAACTTATCGAAGTCGAATATGAACCGCTTCCCGGCGTTTTTGACCCGATTGAGGCCGCCCAAGCGGATGCTCCCTTGATTCATGAAACCGATTTTCGCGGTAATCCGATCAAAAATAATACCTTGCCGGTTCGCTGGCAGATAAGCGACGGCGATCTCGAATCCTGGCGCAAAAAATCAAAACATATCGTTTCCGGCACCTACAAAACCGGCTGGGCTCATCACTGCTGTATGGGCTGTGCCGGTATAATCGCCGAATTTGACTATAAACAGAATCTTAAAGTCAATATGCCGACCCAGATCCCGTTTCTGGTGCAAAATGACCTCAACAAACTCCTTAACGCCTTGGGTCTTAAAAATAAAAATACCCGAGTAATTTCGCCGACTATTGGCGGTGCCTTCGGCAATAAACTTGATACCCACTGTTACGAATACATCGCCGTCCTTTTGGCCTTCATGGCGGGCCGGGCCGTAAAGATCATGTTTGACCGCGAGGAGGAGTTTATCGGCATGGCCCCGCGTCAGCCGACCATCATCAAGATCACCCAGGGTTGTGATGAAAACGGAAAACTCACGTTCAGGCAAGCCGAAGCGATCCTCGATAACGGCGCCTACACCTCCTGGGGGGCAACTGTACCTTCGGTCATGTATGTCCCGATGACCTCGCTCTATCGGGTTCCGGCGGTCGATTTCAGAGCAACTTGCGTCTATACCAACAACATCTTCAGCCAGGCCTTTCGCGGCTACGGTAACCCTCAGGCAACCTTTGCCATCGAAAGTTCAATGGATGACCTGGCTGAAAAAGCAGGCATTGATCCAATTGAAATGCGCTTGATAAACGCCAATCAACCCAACGAAACCACGCCGATGGGTCTCAAAATCTCATCCTGCGGCCTTACGGAATGCATTGAAACTGTCAAGGAGAAACTTGACTGGAAAAAGCCCCGTTCGAAAAACCGGGGAATCGGCATCGCCACCCTGGCCCACGTCGGCGGCGGCGCCCGCATCTATAAGTCGGACGGCCACGGCATGATTTTAAAGGTGGACGATTTCGGCAAGGTTTCAATCATGACCGGCGCAGTTGAAATCGGCCAGGGCTCGGAAACCTCAATCGCCCAGACCGTCGCTGAAATCATCGGTATTTTACCTGACGATATCACAGTTGTCCGTCACGATACCGCAACCTGCCCCTGGGATGTCGGCACCCACGCCAGTCGCCAGATGTTTCTCTCCTGCAAAGCGGCAATCCGCTGCGCCAGTGACGCGAAAGATAAGATCCTGCAATTTGCCGCAAACCACATGACAGAAGAGGTTCTCAGACAAAACCGCAAGAATGAAAAATTCACCGACGACCTCCTCCCGCTTCTCGATAATGCCGCAAATTTTGCCATCAATAACCGCAAAGTCTACTTGAAAGCACATCCTGATCGAACCGAATACGCGACCACCATCGATGTCATCCTGCGCCATGCCCACTATCGCAGTGATGGCAAAGGTGAGATGGTCATCACCCATACATTCTATGAACCCGAAACCGAGATGATGAATTCGAAAACGTCAAAAGGCAACATCTCGGAAACCTACGTTTTCGCGGCCCATGGAGTTGAAGTCGAGGTTGACCCGGAGACCGGCCAAGTTGAAATCCTTAACTTTGTCGCCGCCCACGATACCGGCAAGGCGATAAACCCGATGCTGGTCGAAGGCCAGATCTACGGCGGTGTCATCCAGGGTGTCGGCTACGCCCTGATGGAAGAGATGATCCTGGATAAAGGCAAAGTCCTAAATCCCGATTTCTTAGACTACAAAATCCCAACCATGATGGATACCTTTCCCATGGATATCGCCTTAATCGAAACCGAAGATCCCCACGGCCCCTTCGGCGCCAAAGGCATCGGCGAAGTCGGCATCATCCCGGTCGCCCCGGCAATTGCCAACGCGATTAATGATGCCATCGGCATAAGATTAACCGAGATTCCATTTACGTGTGAAAGGGTGTTGGAGGCGATAAGGGGGAAATAATTATCGAAAAAATCCATCCTCTCTTTCTCAACTACAAGAAACCCAAAAAGCCAGGCAACATGCCTGGCTTTTTGGGTTTCTTGTAGAGATTTGCAGATAAGGATAAGTCTTACGGGTTTGACGATAATGGTAGGTTCCCAAGGAATATCTTCAACTATCTGATTCACTTTCATTTTAACCTCCTGAAATTGCTTTTATCTGATAATTTCCTTAATCACCTACAACGTCTCCCGTAAAGCTTTGAGCATCGGTAAACGAAAAAAGCTGTCAACCAGCATCTCCAAACCCAAGTCATCCAGGCCCGGTGGGCAGGAAAGACATTTCTGGGTACTGCTGTAAAGAGCGTCAATATGCCAGGCATCCTGAGTAATTTCGATACCACCAAGACTGGTCACGGTATCGACCAGATAAAGACAAGGTAAGGCGGTTATCAGTTTGCCGATATCGGCTACCGGGTTGCGGACTCCGGTTGAGGTTTCAGCGTGCACCACGGCCAACATTTCATACTCATTGGCCTCAAGCTGTTTTTTTCATGTGAGAGTTGAAATCCATATCAGCCCAACCTGCGTAAAGCGTCTTTTTGTACATGTGATTGCTCCGGAATACGTGAGTGAGTAGGTGTTTGGTGGTTGTGATACTCTATAATTCATGCTGTTTTCTTCTTAATATAGATCGTTTTCTTTACTCTTGCCACCAAGTCATTATCTTCATCCCTTATCTCTACAATAAAATTTGAAAAATATTTATCTCCATTATCAGTACTATTTTTTATCTCTTCTAAATCTTTACTCGATACCACATATGATACACTTAACCCTTTTTTTACTCGCTTTAATGAATTCGATATTTGCAGCTTTATCCCAGACCAGATATTCCTTTCCCAGCAAATGCATTAAAAGCAGCATCAAATGAGGGTCAACCATTGAATAAAGACTCCCCCCGAAGTGCGTGCCCACAGCATTCCGATTAAACCAACGTAATGACATTGACACATGAAGCTCTCGCCAGTCCTCACTGATGTGTGCCACTTTTACACCTGCACCGAGATAAGGCGGATACAGGTTGAGTACTCGTTTCAATAGCTTGGGGGTAAACTTCATCTAATATCCCTCCGTTGTCCAGGATGGGCTGCGTTTTGACTAACGGAGAAGATCACTTGCCAGACCGCTCAGCAAGGCTAATGACAAACTGATGCCCCCGGTCAAATACTACTGATTATGTGTCCACAGCGTCTAAAGAAGTAGTTCTTAAACAAAGTAAATTTAAGCGAAACATAATATGGAAATCCTCATTTCTGAGTAAATTTTTTAATCGTGTCAGGCTTGAAAATGTCCGCAAGAGGAACCGCGAAACCCACTTCGGGCTGGTAATTAAGATAGGTCGGAATAGGGTATCTAACGCCCTTGCTATGAGTTTTCTCCAAACCTTCCAGCAATTCCGGTAACCTCTGAGCATGTATAGCCATAGCCATCTCATGATCTTGGCACGTAGCCCAGACTCTATCACCATTTCCAGGCACTACCACTTTGGCATCTTTATCAAGAAAGGCCCCAATAACCCCTTCCGTACATGATGCAGCCCTACCTGAAAATGAGCATGTCAGGGGTTTCCCAGTGTGGTAAGTAGCGCCATGAATGAGCCTCATCAACTGGGCTGGGTTAATATAGATGAGAACAACATCAGGTTCGACTTTTGTTCGTTCAAGTGGAGAATAAACAACTATGGGGTCGTTTTCTAATTCAA
>JAYEMC010000120.1:0-4279 GCA_034717935.1 Pseudomonadota bacterium
AGCCTCTTCCGGGGTCATCGGCTGTTTGGCGATCTCGGTAACTGCGGCCACATTCTCCCGGGCCGTCAGGCTCGGAATCAAATTGTAAAACTGGAAAACAAAACCGACATGGTAGCGGCGAAAATCGGTCAACTCCCGATCCGTGGCCGCAGTAAGATCGCGTCCCCGATAGGAGAAACGACCGGCGCTGGGAGTATCGAGACCGCCGAGAATATTGAGCAGAGTCGATTTCCCGCTACCGGAAGGACCCAACAAGACAACCAGTTCACCGGCAAACAACGTCAGATCGACATCGGAGAGAGCATTAACCCGAACCTCCCCCATATCGTAGACTTTACTCAAACCCGTAACCGCAAAAATTGCTTTAGCCGCTTCAGTCATTATGCCGATATCTCGTAAATAGAGAAGCACCGTATATTGATGCATTTCAGCTAAATAGTGCCTAATATTGATTATTTAACAGCATATGCCTTGTCGTGAGGGCCAACCGTGAGAAATACGACTGTCTTACCAGGAAGAGAATCACAAAAACAATAATCACATTGAGAAATACGTCGACATTCTTCGCAGATCACAAAAATAATGCGAAAATTTCTATTAATACGAACACTTCGACATCCCTTTAAATTAAGCTTTCCACTAACATCACCAAGAAACTCCGTCTGCGTATAGGGTTTCTCAAGCACCTGATCAACGCATCTCCGAATCTGCGTTTTCAATGAGCTATAGCGAGTCAAATTTCTAACAAAAAGTTTTTCATATACAGCTTGATAATCACTCACCCCAAACCTCTTTATGCGAGATAAGCTCAATAGTATCAGCAACTTTCCGCTGGGCAATTTCTTCCATATCAGCGTAAAGCGGCATATCGGAATGTAAAAAGAAAATATCCGGTTGTTGTTGTTGTGTAACCCTTAAGAGCTCTTCCCGAACAACTCGGCGAATAAGCGGCTCTAAAACCTGTTTAAGATCATCCTGATTGAACATAACTTTTTGCGATGTCTTCATCATATAACCCTTATATATAACCCTTTGATTATGGAAAATAGAAGGTCCTCCCGATTACTGCTACAATATCATAAAATTCCATTTTTGTCCAAAACCTTAACTGAAAATCTAATCGAGCGTTACAAAAATCGATTTACGTAGTTCACCGTCGACGGCCTGACTGCAGTGACCTTTGCCGGCAACATCCTCAAGCAGAACCACATCCCCGGCCCCAAAACGTCGGCACTCCCCATCAGAGACCGTAAAATCAACGCGACCTTCAAGGATAATCACATACTGTCGCCGAGGAGCATTGTGCCATTGGTAATGGTAATTTCCTTCAGTTTCACGAAAAATTATGCCGCTGGCCGACTCCAGCTGAGAGAGCAATCCGATTGCCCCGGCATCTTGAAGCTCAATCTTGATCTCAGAAAAATGGGTTTCACCCTTTGCATCTGTATAGATACGACAAATCTGCATTTGATTGCAATCCTTTCATACACATCATCTTTAATATTGACATTCATTTATGACCATCGTAGAAGATGATGGCATCGTAAAAAATTCTGTTCCAAAAAAATCTACATTTCCTGAGTTTACAAAATGAATAAATACGCTATAATAATTCTAATCGCTCTGGTTGGCGATTATCTTTTAGGCTTAATTGCCGACCACCTCAACCTGAAAAACCAAAATACAACTCCACCGGCTGAATTTTCAGACCTGGTTGATGAAAAGAGCTATCGCAAAAACCGTGACTACCTGCGTGCCAACACCGTCCTCGGACACTACAGCAGTGCGGTTTCTCTGGCGGCAACCTTAGGTTTCTGGTTTCTCGGCGGTTTTAACTTTTTGGATCAGTGGTGCCGTTCCCAGACCGGCAATATTCTCTTTTCCGGGCTTATTTTTATCGCCCTGCTCTTGCTCGTCAACACGCTCTTGTCCCTGCCTTTTTCGATCTACAGCACTTTTGTGATTGAAGAGCGTTTCGGATTTAATCGCACCAACTGGAAAACCTTCGTTATGGATCGCATCAAAGGGATCTTTCTCGCCTTGCTCCTGGGCACTCCGCTGTTGGCCGGAATTATATGGTTTTTTCAGAGTGCCGGTAATCTGGCCTGGTTCTATGCCTGGTTGGTGACCTCCATCTTCACTCTGGGTATCCAACTTGTCGCCCCCACCTGGATCATGCCGCTCTTTAACAAATTTACTCCGCTGCCGGAAGGCGAACTGAAAGAGGCTTTGATGGCCTATGGCCTTAAGGTCGATTTCCCCTTGGAAAATGTCTATGTGGTCGACGGCTCCAAACGCTCCGGCAAAGGCAATGCCTTTTTTACCGGTTTCGGACGCCGGCGCCGCGTCGCTCTCTACGACACTCTTATCAAACAACATTCAGTCGAGGAACTCCTGGCGGTGCTGGCTCATGAAATCGGCCACTACAAAAAGAGACATATCCTGACCATGACCTCGATTGCCATCATCCACCAGGGCATTATATTTTTTCTCTTGGGCTGGTTTATCAAGCAACCCGCACTCTACCAGACTTTTTTCATGGATCATGCTTCAATTGCCGCAGGCCTCATCTTTGCGAGTCTCCTCTTTACCCCGATAGAGATGATCTTAAACCCTATTTTTCAGGCCCTCTCCCGACACCATGAATTTCAAGCCGACGCTTTCGCAGCCCAAACAACCGGGCAACCGGAAACCATGATCAACGCGCTTAAAAAATTGGGCCATGACAACCTCTCCAACTTAACCCCGCACCCGTTATATGTCTTTCTTCACTACAGCCACCCGCCTCTACTCACAAGAATTAAAGCTTTACGAAAATATGGAGCTTAAAAAGATCATGCAAAACACTGTTACAATATATGGCGACAGAGGGCTTCAGGCTGTGTACAACTCAGCCCATTTGCTCTCTAATTATTTGTAATTATTAAGAAATTATAAAGTCAATTAAAAAATAACAGTCAACCTCAACGAATAACCATCAATCATATCAACAACTTAGCCGAACAGTGTGTTCTATCTATTAAGAATGTAAAGAGATTTTCAATCTATCCACAAGAGCTGTGAATAAGCTGTTGGCAAACTTCTGGAAAAGCCTAAAAAGGCAATGATAAAAAGAGCATACATCAACCCATACAGTGACCGGCAAATTTAACATACCCTTAACAAGGAAAACATGTCAAAAAAAAATAATTATTTAAAGACCGTGCTCCCCCATTCTCGCCGATTAATTTTAACCCGCAGCGGACGACTGTTTCTGTTGCTGTCGGCGATCATCATCCTGCTTTTTCCAACCGGAAGCCGGGCCAAAGATACGATTAAATCCGGGCTGAAAGAGCAAACTCAGATTTCAAGAGGATCAAGCGAAACCGAAATTCCGCATTTTATAGAGCAGGTCAATCGCTCAACCTATCCTTATGCCCATGCGGTATTGGCCCAGGAGATCGAACATCTTGAATACCACGCCGACGGCTCAAAACAGAGTCAGGATGACGTCTACATTACGATACTTGATGAAGAGGGTAAACGCAATCACGAAGTTTTGAGTTTTCATGTCAATAAAGCCTACGGCCGACTGGAGATTGAGTTTTGCGAAATTATTCGAGCCGGCAAGCGCCGGAACGTTGATATCGCGGCCCATAGCCACGAAGAGGCATCCGCCGGCAACAGCCGCAGCAATATCTATAATCCCTTACAAAAAGTTGTAAAACTGTTTTTGCCGGGACTTGAGATAGGCGACACGATTCACTATCGCCTTAATCAACGACAATTTAAGGCGATCATTGCCGACCAGATCTATGGTTCAATCCTCGGTCAATACGATATCCCGATCCACACCTACATTTTTACAGTGACAACTCCTGTCGAAACCCGGCTCAAATGGTTGATCAAGGATGAAGTTAAGGAGTGTGTCACTTTTCGTGAGAGCCGGCTTCCGGGGAAACGGCCGAAAACCATCCGTTCGTGGACTTTCAACCGGGTTCCGCAAATCGTTCCCGAACCGCAAATGCCCTCGTTTCGCCGGGTGGCGATGCGCCTGCTCTATTCGACCCTGCCCGACTGGCCCGCGATTGCGGCTTGGTATGATACTCTGGTTGAAAAAAAACTGGCTCAGGGAGAAGAGCTGAAAAAAAAGGTTGCTGAACTGATCGATGAAAAAACCACCCCTGACGAAAAAATGGCCGGCCTCTTCTACTATGTCGCTCGCGAGATTCGCTATCTCGGCGTCAGCGGCGAAAGTGAGCGCCCCGGATTTGAGCCCCACAACGTTAATTTAACGTTT
>JAYEMC010000121.1:0-4269 GCA_034717935.1 Pseudomonadota bacterium
GTGTGGGTCTGTGGCAAATCATTATTTTAGAAATTTTTTTATTGTATATTATGGGGTAAGCAATGAAAGATGTAGTTATAGTTTCTGCCTGTCGAACTGCCATTGGTGCGTTCGGTGGTTCTTTGAAAAGTCTGAATGGTGCCACTCTGGCCGGCATCACCATGAAAGAGGCGATTAAACGGGCCGGAATCGATCCTGCCATGATTGATGATGTTCGCTATGGTTGTTGTGTTGAATCCTCAGATACATTGAATACGGCCCGGGTCGGGGCGCTTTTGGCCGGAATCCCGGATACTGTACCGGCAGTTACGATTAATCGGGTCTGTATCTCCGGTATGGAGGCGGTGATTTCGGGGATGGCCATGATTCAGGCCGGGATGGCGGATATCATTCTCGCCGGCGGGACCGAGCATATGTCCAGTGTATCATATAGTGTTCCCGGTGCTCGCTGGGGTTGCCGGCTCCAGGATCAAACCTTTGTCGATGATCTGATCCATGCCCTGTATTGCGGTTCCCATCTTATACCTCACCCTGAGGATGGCCCCGTGGATGAAACGATGCCGCCTTTGAGTATGTTTGTCGGCAAACCATATATTATGGGGCACACCACGGAATTTATTGCCCAGCATTTGGGCATTACCCGGGAGGAGATGGATGAAGTTGCATTAAGAAGCCACAACTCTGCGGAGAGGGCGACTCTGGAGGGGGCTTTCAAGGATGAAATTGTTCCTGTGGAGATTCCGCAAAGAAAGAAAGATCCGATCATTTTTGACAAGGACGAGCATTTCAGGCCCGGTATTACCATGGAAAAACTTGCTTCATTGCCGTCGGCCTTTATTCCCAAGATCGGTAAGGTTACAGCGGGTAACTCCAGCGGTATCAACGATGGCTCCACCGGTATGATCATCATGTCGGCGGAAAAGGCCAAGGAGCTGGGTCTTAAACCTCTGGCGAAAATCAAGGCGATCGGCCGGGGGGCCTGTCACCCTTCGGTTATGGGCCTGTCGCCGGTACCGGCGGTTAAAGATCTGCTTAAAAGAAGTGGTATGAGCCTCGACGATTTCGAGATGATCGAACTTAACGAAGCCTTTGCCGGTCAATACTTAGGTTGCGAAAAAGAGTTGGGGCTCAATCGGGAGATTACCAACGTCAACGGTTCCGGAATCGGTCTTGGCCACCCGGTCGGATCTACCGGAGCGCGAATTATCACAACCCTTCTCTACGGTATGAAAAACCAAGGTAAGTCATTGGGACTCGCCACCTTGTGCGGTGGCGGCGGCGTTTCCATGGCCTGTGCTATCGAAATGATGTAGTTGGCCCTCCATTTCCGACAGCTTTACCGCGTTGGAAATAAGCTTTTGGCCTGAACCAACACCTCCATTGCTACAACCATAAACCCGACTATCGTTTTTTACGGTAGTCGGGTTTGTTTTTTTTCGTAACTATTGGTACTCAATGATCGGTCGACGGTTGTTGATAATGTCTCCGGCGCTCTCGAATAACGCTTGCATCTCTTCATCTTCCGGAAAGACTAAAATCCGTCCTAAAAAAGCAATCCTGGGCTCTAACATATCGAGCAGGCGTTGTGATTTAGTTAAGGCTCCGGTCAGAACCACAGCGTCACAAGTACCCTTAAGAACCGTTGCCATAGCCCCGATATCTTTTGCTATCTGATAAATCATGGCTTCAAATGTTGCGGCTGTCGGCTGGTCGCCATGCTTAATCTTCTCTTCCACTTCGAGGCCATTTTTAGTGCCGAGGTAGGCCATCAGTCCGCCTTTGCCGACCAGCCATTGTTTAATCTCATCTATCTCCAAATGTCGATCTGAAAAAAGTGAACAGGCTTCTAACAGGGGCAGGGTTCCGGCTCGTTCCGGCGTGAAAGGGCCTTCACTCAAACCATTTGTACAATCAATAACCTGACCTTTAAAGTGAGCCCCGATCGTAATCCCACCCCCCAGGTGTGCGACAATGAAGTTGCACTCTTTATAAGTTCGCCCTAAAATTGCGGCCGCCATCCGGCCTGCGGCTTTGTGACTTAAAGCATGAAAAGCACTGCGGCGTTGGATTTCTGGAATACCACTGAAGCGGGCCACCGGGGCAAATTCATCAGTTGAAGGGGGGTCAATAGCATAGGCTGAAATTTGGCCTTCCCGGGCCATGGAGAACGCCAGAACCGGGCCCAGAGAAGAGGGGTGGTGTCCATAAGAACCGGCGGAAAGATCACGGCACATGGCTTCATTAACCCGAAAAATACCGGCCGCTCCAGGTTTTTGTAAACCACCCCGAGAAATTATTAAGTCTAATTTCTCCAAGCCTGCGTCATTTTGAGTGAGGAATTTGTGGATTTGTATTTTGAGGCGCTCAACCAGAAGGTTAAACCCCTTCTGGTTATATAGTTCACGGTTATCATCAAGTCCGAGCGCCAGAGTAGTGCTGAGCACCTCACCATCACTCTTGTCCAGAGCCAGCTTGATCGTTGTAGAACCAATATTAATTGCTAGAATCATAGTATTTCCCGGAAAAATTATAGGCCACCAGACCGAGAGTTATTTCAGCAACTCTTTCGGAAACCGTCAGGGGGGCTGAGTTCAATAACAGGTGACGATCCGCTGCCAGCAAAACTCCGATGGTCGGCACTTTGCCAATGTATTTAAGGAAGGTTGCAAAAAAATATGAGCTGTTAGTATCAGGTAAAATATAGAGATCAAAATTGCCGGACTTTTTACTTTCCACCCCCTTGCGCTGAGCCGCGACCCTGCTTAATGCACAATCAATATCCAATGGTCCGGTGACCTGTAAAAACTTGCCAAACTGCTGGCGAACCGACATCTGGGCCAAGATCGCAGCGGTGACGGTCGCTGGAAGTTTCGGGTTAATGGTTTCTATCGGAGCCAGGGCCGCAGCATAGATCTTTCGTTTGAAAATATGCTTGAGAAAAGGAGTTACGGTTTCTAGTTGTTTAATTCTGTTTTCCAACGTGGGGGTTACGGCGACGAGTGGGTCAATGGCAAAAAAAGTTTGTTTCCGGTTGTGGTCATAAAAAGCCGCAAGATAGACAGCCCGTTCGTCGAGAAAACCCCCATCCAGATGTGAAGCGATAAATTGTTGTCTTTTCTCGTGCCCCTGGATAATCAGATCAGTTTCTTGTTGGAAACAGCATTCATGGGCCATTAGGGCGGAAGCATACATCGAATTAGATTGACGAAAGTTATGCATGCCGGGGAGTTTGCGCGGCCCGATAAATATGGGTTCAGTGATCAAGCCTCTCTTTTTAACGATAGCCAGGGCCTCTATCAGTGCTTGATTGGTTGCATATGAAACCACACAGCGCTGTGGCTTGAGCCGCTCGGCTCTTCGCTGAATTTCCGGATATAAATTAATCATTGCCCAACCTTCGGCGTTGGGCTACCAACGCCACCCCAAAAATAAATTCCCGCATAATGCCTTCGGCAAGATCGGCCCGCGAAGGTAAAAGCACCGGCCCCATAGATGTATAAGAACAGGAGACCCGGACAATCTCTTTAATAAAAAAGTCAAGTTTGGCGATCACATTGCCGGTATTCAGATCAGGCATCAGCATTATATGGGGCAAGTTGTTGAGATCAACAAAGTCATCATGGTCACCCAGAAGAACATTTTTGAGAACCTGGGCTTCAAGTTGTTTGTAGGTGCCCGAGTTCCCGCTATCTTTAATGACCGGGGTTTTTTCAAGCCTGAAATGCATATGTTTATCTTTTAGATTGGCACCGTCGGAGACCAGTTCCAGCACTTCCGGGCAGGTGTAACCTAAGAGCGGCATAATCTGTAGAGCATTGTTCAGGATGGCTCTTTTTTCGCTCTCGCTGGGCGAAATATTAGCCCCGGTATCGGTCAAAAGAACCAAGTGGTCGCAGCCTTTGATATCCCAGAAAGTTTGCACGCTGATTACGGCCTCTTCTTGCCGGGCTTTCATCCGGGCAATGATCGCCCGGTAAACATAGCTGGTCGAAATCCGGCCTTTGCTCACCATCTCAACCTCTTCGGAAGACAACATATCCAAGGCTGTATCAGCAATCTTTTGTCGGTCGGCCACTTCGATAATCCGGGTTGTGTCGAGATCATAATTTGCCTTGTCCGCTGCTTTTTCGAGAACCGCGCGGTGGCCGATTAAGACCGGCTCGATAAAACCCCGCGTCCGGGCATCTTTTACTGCAAGCATGAATTCGTGATCTTCAGGGGCGATGATTGCAGTTGTTACGGGATCTGCGGCTTTTGCCAACGCCTCTA
>JAYEMC010000122.1:0-4259 GCA_034717935.1 Pseudomonadota bacterium
AAAACATCAAGTTTGGTCAAAGCAAAACTGCTCAAGCCATTAAGGAGTACGGTATAGCGCAAGGCGACCATATCGAGCCAGCCGCAACGCCGCGGACGACCGGTTGTCGTACCGACCTCGCCGCCGCGAACGCTTAAATGTTCACCAACCTGATCATCAAGCTCGACCGGAAAAGGGCCGCTGCCGACCCTGGTAGTATAGGCCTTAACCACGCCGACAACCTCATCAATTGAGGTCACTCCAACCCCTGATGAAGCACAAGCATTGGCCGCCAGAGTTGAAGAGGAGGTGACAAAAGGATAGGTACCGTGATCGATATCAAGGAGCGTACCCTGGGCTCCTTCAAAGAGGATAGATTCCCCCTTTTCAAGATAGCGTGACATCTCGTACGGAACCTTCTTAATTGCCGGGCACACGATTGCGGCCGCCCCTTTAAGTTCATCGAGAATCAGTTCCAAAGAGACCGGCTCTTCGCCATAAATTTTCTCCAGCAACAGATTATGTTGTTCGAGCAAAACTTCAAGCCGCTTACGCAACACATCTTCCGGAGCCAAAAGATCACCGAGCCTTAAGCCCCAGCGCGCCATCTTGCTTTCATAAGCCGGGCCGATACCACGTCCGGTAGTCCCGATTTTGGCTTCTCCCCGTTGCCGCTCCCGGGCTTGATCAAGACGACGATGACTTTCGAGAATCAGGTGGGCTTCATCACTCAAAACTAACTGAGAAAGAACCTCCCGGCCACATTGGGCCTTCAACATCTCGATCTCTTCGAGCAGGATTTTCAGGTCTATGACCACACCACTGCCGATCACACAGGTTTTACCGGGCCGCATAATGCCGGAGGGAATCAGATGCAAAGCGTAACGCCGCCCTTCAATCACCAAGGTATGTCCGGCGTTATTACCACCCTGAAAACGCACCACCACTTCAGCCCATTCAGTCAGAAGATCAACAATTTTACCTTTGCCCTCATCCCCCCACTGGGTTCCGATAAGCACTACATTTGCCATAATAATTACGTCCTTAACTTATAGGTATATTTCCCTGACAGATACAATATTCGGCAAATTAGCCAATCCATCGACTACAGCCGCCTCAATCGAGCCATCAATCTGCACCATCGAGAGAGACATGCCGCCGACGCCTTCACGACCAAACTGCATCCGCCCTATATTTATTCTGTTTTCACCCAAGAATGAGCCGATCGAACCGATCACCCCGGGTTTATCATGAGCATAGACAACCAAAAGATGACCATCCGGAATAGCTTCAATTTCAAACTGGTCGACTTTGACAATCCGGGGCTCGGTTTTACCGAAAAGAGCCCCGGAAATCAAATGTTGATCACCGCCGTTTTTACCTATCAGTGAAATCATACTGGAAAAGTTACCAGCCTCCTCACTCTTGGCTTCAACCACGGAAATGCCGCGCTCCTTGGCAATTGATGGGGCATTGACAAAATTCACCAGATCGCCAACCATCGGAGTCAACAACCCTTTAAGCAGAGCCGTGGTCAGGGGAGCGGTATCATGATCGGTCACCTTACCCTTATACTCGATACGAACCTCACTCAAACCACAACTATTGCCACTACAAAGCTGAGTATAAAAACGCCCCATTTTTTCCGCCAAAGCGAGATATGGGCCGGTCACCTTCAACACTTCAGCACTGACCCCGGGCACATTAAGAGCGTTGACAATGGTACCGTCACCAAGATAGTCGGCAATCTGTTCGGCAATAGCGACCGCCACGTTGACCTGAGCCTCATCGGTCGAAGCCCCCAGATGAGGCGTACAGATAAAATTATCAAGGGTGAAAAGCGGATGGTCGGACGCCGGCGGTTCCTCCTCGAAAACATCAAAAGCCGCCCCGCTCACCTTACCATCGCGCAAGGCTTCATAGAGATCGTCCTCTTTAATAATACCCCCCCGGGCACAATTGATAATCCGCACACTATCTTTCATCAGAGCAAAGCTCTCGCGATTTATCATATGCCGGGTATCTTTGGTCATGGGGGTGTGCACCGAAATATAGTCGGCCCGCCGAAAAAGATCTTCCAATGAGACCAGTTCGATATCCATATTGGCAGCCTTCTCTTCAGAGATGAAGGGATCAAAAGCGATAACCTTCATCTTTAACCCTTGAGCCCGATCCGCGACTATGGCTCCGATATTGCCAAGTCCGACAACACCCAAAACTTTATTAAAGAGCTCTTTGCCCATAAAGCGGCTCTTCTCCCACTTGCCACTCTTCATCGACGCCGTCGCCTGCGGGATATTACGGCTCAAAGACAGCATTATTGAGACGGTATGCTCGGCCGTGGTTATGGTATTACCTTTAGGCGTATTCATAACCACGACCCCACGCGCCGTAGCCGCCGGGATATCAACATTATCGACCCCGATTCCAGCACGACCGACAACCTTCAAACGTTTGGCCGCTGCTATCACCTCAGCCGTCACCTTGGTCGCACTACGAATCGCCAGACCATCATACTCACCAATTACCGCAAGCAGCTCTTCGGGCGACATGCCGACCTTGACATCAACCTCGACATCATCATAACCGGCAAATACCTCAACCCCTTTCGGAGACATCTTATCACTAACTAAAACTTTAAATTTACTCAATTTTCAACCTCTGTACTAATAATATAATGGAACAAGCGCCAAAAAGAACAAGAGAAGCAACCTCCTATAGTTAAAGAGGTGGACAGCTGTCAAGGCAAAAATCAATGTAACTATTCAGCTAACCCGCAAATTCTGGGTACACAATCCCGATTTCCTGCGGAGAATTGGGTTATGCCCCCAGAATTTGCTGAAACGTACCAATATTTGGTAGTTTTTCTCAGCACTGTCCGGTTTGAACTTTGCTGTAAAAATTTCCAGGGATATCGGGTTGTTTTCCGGAACGTCTCGCAAAATTTTGTCGTTTTTCCCAGCGAACGGAGCCAGGAAATTGCGACTGTTTGAGTGAGGTACGAACGAGTTTCGCAATTTTGGCGTAGTGAGCGCTGGAAAAACAAAAATTTTGCGTAAGAAGTGGAGGGAAATAACCCGACATCCCGGTTTGCAATTTCCTAACCGGACAGTACTGATTTTTTCTGCCTACGCTGAATAGTCACAAATCAATACGGGAAACCGAAAAAATCGTGGGCTAAGGCCGCCGGAGCCCTGCTGCCGTCAGGAAGTTGCGGCGGGGGCAGGACAAACTTATTAAAGTCGGCAACATTGGCAGGTATCACAGAGGTCAGAGAGAACGGAGAAAAACCATGCACTTCGAGAATGATATAGTCGTTGAAAACCGGAAATCCGCGATCCTTAAAACCACTCAAAGCCACCTGATCACTACTCCCACTCTTAAGCACAATCAAAACCTTCACCGCCCCTAAAGCGGTTCCGGCCGAAGCCCATAATTGAGGATTTTTTTTCATCTCAACAATCATCAAATCGCGACCCTCAAGCATCACTTTCAAATAACCCTGGTAGGGCAGCAGATCAATGGTACCAACCTCAAGATCATCGCCTTTCTCCTGCTCGTAGAGTGCCCGACTAAAAGGAACTTGTAAAACCAGAAGCCACGCCGGTGCCCATTCAACGCCCTTGGAATCTGACTCCAAAACCCTGTTGACATCGAGCCGGGATACGACAAAAGCGAAACGCCGAACTTCAACGGCAGCCAATTGCGAACGTAAACGATTGATCAGCGAATTAAAAAAAACAACCTGTTCCGATTCCAGACCACTACTAAAAAATTCTATCTCCGGTTTGACCTTTGGCGGTCTGACAATCCGCACCAACGATTTAAAGAGCCAACCCCGACGACCTTTATCAGTGGCAATAAAAAGCCACTGATCACGCTCTTTGAGCACCTTCACTTTACTATTTCGCCGCAACGAAAAAAGACGACGGCTGTGCTTATCGGGAGCTTTGCGCACATTAGCTTTAGAAACCCGCACCACAACCTGCAGCTTTTCGGTCGACGCGGCCCGGCTGAACCCGGCGCTAACCACAACCAATAGCACCCCTAACCCAAACAGAAATAATCCATATTTATTTTTTTTCAATTTGTTAACCCTATGAGCCTGTCCGAGAATAGGATTTTTTTCTCAGATCAAGGCATTTTTTGACAATAAGGACTTGTCATGAAATAAACCTTACAATATTACGCAGGATTTTTGTTCATAATCAAGGCACACAAATAGGAGCATAGCAAGACTATGTAACTATTTGTGTAACGCAGAGTATGGGCAAAAAGAC
>JAYEMC010000123.1:0-4242 GCA_034717935.1 Pseudomonadota bacterium
CGGATATTCATTGTTCTGAAAATAATTTCGTCAATAGTTTCCTTATCAATGATCTTCCATTGGATGCATGTTGGCCGACGGAAGATTTTCTTGATAATTGGTGTCGCACAATGATTTGTCAGGTTCGGGGAAGCGGTATTAATTGTGAAATTGTAGAAAAACGAAAGGGTTGAGTATCGTCTCCGAATACAACAGGCAAAATCTTTGTGAAAAGGCCGAGTTGAAACAGTGCCCTATTCACCCAAAAAAAAAAGGAAAAAGGCCACCCCGGAAGAGGTGACCTTTTGGTTTTGAATTTTACGTAGACCCATTCATGAACGTATTTGAGAAAAACTATAGAATATAATAAATGTTTACTCTATATATTCAATCGCTTACTCGAATAATAACGTTCATTCCTTCCCACTATTGGATTGTAAATACATTATCGGTTTTTACGAAAGTGATTATTTCCTCCCAAGCTCTTACTTGGTATTCTATCCTGTGTGCATCACTCAGAGGAGGGGCCATAACGAAGGCTACCACATTGAAATAATATGTACCATTGTCCAACTCTTCCAAAGATTTGCCGAAGTTAGTACCATCAGGCACCCCAGATGTAAAGTCACTAGAACTCATCGGGATTAGATGTGAAGTCTGAGAACAGACAGCACCATATACACTTTCGCCACCTTCTGAATAGAATTCAATCTGGTAAAAACCAATAGGTGATGGTCCCTGAGGATCAAATCCAGGGGCTGGATCAACTGGATCCCACTTTACTAAAATACCATCATTATTGTCTACTGATGCCGTGACTTCTCTCGGAGCATCTACTTTATTCCCAAGCCAAATATCACTCTTAGTAGTTCCAGGAATTGGAAGACCATGAATATCCATTAATGTGAAAGTATATGTTCCATCAACCACCGGAAGACCATTCGGATCACCAATGAAACGAAAATTATTGATAAAATCAATTTGGGGTGTGAATATGTCAGTAAATAGAGGAATCAAAAGAATACTTCCATCTGGAATTTCTACCTTAACAGCCGAAGAAACAATATTTGTGAAACTTTCAAGTATTGTAGTGGCGTTAAACGTGCCGTCATTATTAAGACCTACGGCTGTATACACATCGGCATCAAAATATAACCCATCACCAAGTTGAACAGGAGGACACTTAGGACGACGTCGGTCATGATGGTAAGCTGACCAACTTCCATCTTCATAGGCCGTTTTCCAACTCCCACCAATAAAATCATCAGTAACACCAGAACCAAGAGTTTCAGCCGTTCCTGTTAACCTAATAATGAGTGCCCCATTAGTGGATGCAGCAGTCCCTAAAATTGTGACCTCGAATTCTCCATTTCCCAAACTAATCGCCTTAGCGGAGAGGGGAGTCATTTTCCCAGTATCGCCAACAGATAGACAACCACTAGCTAGCGCAATAGTGGAATCTTCAGGATCAACCTCGAAATCATTTAGTAATAAAGTAAATGATCGATCTGAGTCAAAAAGGTTTTCAATAACACCCTCCCAACGTCCTCGTAAATTATCTACCCCATTCGGTGAGGCAGCAATTGAGGGCTTCGATAAACCAGTAATAAGGACAATGGAAAGGGATGCAAAAACGAGTAGCATACCAGTTGAAATAAAACGAGACCTTACTAGCACCTCAATAATCCTTTTCATCAATACCCCCTCTTTCTTATTTGAAATTTAAGAACGCCTAATCGTAGATACCATAGCTTATGTAAAAAAAACAATCAGTCAAAAGTATGAAAAAGTATTTTTTCTCTGTTTGAAGATGGCTGAATGGGAAATAATGTTGCGCCATTAATAACCCCTGTGTCAGAGAACTAGCCGGTTCTTCCTAGGAGCCTGTCCGAGAATGCTCTTTTCTCCCAGCTCAGCGTTATTTTTTAAAAATAATGCTCGAAATACTAAGTGTATGTTGCGCCCCGCAGGAAGTGCCCTTGGGGTATGCTTTATTTTTAAAAAATGCCTCGATCTGAGAAAAAATTTCTATTCTCGGACAGCCTCCTAGGTCATGGTGAATGATTGGGGTAGGAGTAAAATTAAATTGCTAAAGGAGGTCGATCGGGATTGTCGATGTGGCCTTCCAGATTTATATTGACTACGGAAAGGTCAAGTTGCAGTAAACCTCTCCACTCTTGACCTTCTCTGCGAACCTCAAAAGCATAATACTGCCAAAATATAAGAACAACCAGAGTGCATACAGGAAATAACTACACACATTGTTGTCCTCTTTGAATCATGAGGGTTGAACGTGATTTATCCTTCAATATTCCTACAACTTCAATCCTCAGGGTAAATACTCATCTAGAGAGCTCAGATACTGGAGATAAAGCAGTGGCGTCTGGGCCGCCAGACCGGCAATACGGCCTAAGGCCGCTTCGGCCTGTTTTTTATAATTACTTTCACCGGTCATTGCCGCCAGGCGCAGAAGATTCATAATCATTACAGAGTTACTGCCGGGCAGGGCTCCGTCGTGCAGTTCAAGGTTGCGGGCGACCAGTTTTTCTGCATCTGAAGCGCTGTAAAAATAACGTTCACCCTGATCATCCCAGAAAAATTCATTGACGGTTTTCGTCAAGCTCTGGGCCCACTCCAAAAAAGTGCTGTCGGCCCCGGCCGCATTAAGTTCGAGAAGACCCCAGATACAAAAGGCATAATCGTCCAAAAAAGCAGGAATTGCCGCCTCTTCACCGGCCGACCAGCGCCGCCATAAACGATCTCCATCCCGCTGCAAATGTTTTTCAAGGGATCGGGCTGCAGCTTCAGCCAACTCCAGATAAGAAGGTTCCTTGAAAACAACTGAGGCCCGAGCCAGGGCCGCGATCATCAGGCCGTTCCAGGCTGTAATAACTTTTTTATCAATAAACGGTGCCGGGCGCTGAGCCCGAGCCTGCAAAAGGCGCTCACGACTAGATGCAAGCTCCTGATCAAGTTCAGTGGGCACGTCTTCATTCGAAACCCGGTGCAACACACTGCTGCCTTCAATTTCAGGAAAATTACCTTTTTCACCAACCCCGTAGTGACGACAGAAAATGTCACCCGCAGGCCGGCCTAAAACGGCCTCAATCTGAGCCGCACTCCAGACATAAAAAGCTCCCTCAACCCCCTCGCTGTCAGCATCTTGGGCTGCATAGAAAGCTCCGTCGCCACAGCGCAACTCGCGCTCCAGATAACTGAAAATTGCAGCGACAACCTCGGCATAAAGCGGATTGCCTGAAATTTGGTATGCTTCAGTATAGGCCAAAGCAATAGTCGCCTGGTCATAGAGCATCTTTTCAAAATGAGGAACCTGCCACTGGGCATCAACTGAATAACGATGAAAACCGCCGCCCAAATGATCAAAAATTCCGCCGAGCGCCATCTTGTCCAGGGTTTTCTCAACCATTTCAAGGGCAATAGCGGAACTGCTGCGCTGATGCCAGCGCAAGAGAAAAAGCAACTGGTGCGGAGTCGGGAATTTAGGAGCCGCGCCAAAACCACCGTACTCCTGATCAAAATTCTCCGCCAGATGTTCGGCTGCATTACCGAGCCAGTCAACCCCTAAAACCTCATCGACCGGGCGGGCCTGCTCCATTGAGCGCAACAGCTTAACCACTTCCTGGCCATTCTTGAGCAGAGCTTGACGTTCTGTGCGCCAGCGGTCGGCCAGGTAGTTGAGAATCTCAATAAAGCCCGGCGTATTAAGACCATAGCCGCCCTGTTTCGGAAAGTAGGTTCCGGCAAAAAAGGGAACTCCTTCCGGGGTGATAAAAACTGAGAGCGGCCAGCCCCCGGCCCCGGTAAAAAACTGACAGGCGAGCATATAGATCTGATCAAGGTCGGGACGCTCTTCACGATCGATTTTAACCGCGATAAAGTGCTCTTTTAAGAGAGCTGCAACCTCTTCATCGGCAAAGGATTCATGGGCCATAACATGGCACCAATGGCAAGTCGAATAACCGATAGAGAGAAACAGCGGTTTATCTTCACGCCGGGCTTTCTCCAGAGCTTCCGGCCCCCAGGGATACCACTCTACCGGCTGTTCGGCATGCTGACGCAAATAGGCGCTCGACTCATTTAGTAAACGATTAGCCATTAATAAATTTCCTTCTTAAGATTTTCAAAAAATTACTCAGCCGCAGCTGCCGCGCCCCGGGCCCCGAGCTCACGATCCATCATAAAGAGACCGTGACCCTGATCACCAACCATTTTCAATTTCTGCAAAACTGCGTCAACCGAAGC
>JAYEMC010000124.1:0-4235 GCA_034717935.1 Pseudomonadota bacterium
CATCCTGGCTGAGAGAAAGTTTAAAAATGACTTTTTGCAGGCAGAGATTGGTGAGGTTGGCACTGTCGAGCAAGGGTGTACTTTGAGGATCAAAGAGGGTGGCGGTCAGCGGCTGAACCTTGAAAACTTTTTTCATTCCGGCAGCAAAGCTGGGCAGTATTCCGGAAACCTGTCCATCTTGACCACTTTTGTTTGAAACTTTATAGTTGAAGCCTTCGTGGATTATTTTAAAGAGTTTTTGCAGATGGATATGGAAATAGCGGCCGGTTTCGGTCGCCGGAGTCAGCGGAACTTGTTCAAGATCACGCAGTGATTCGAGGCTGTATCCGAGACGATAGACATTATCGATGATCGGCAAAATCCCCAGTTCACTGCCGCGAGATTCTGCATAGAAACAGAAAAGCAGGCGATAGACATAGACCAGGGCTTCGTGGCGCAAATCCTCAGCGGTTATTTCAAGAGCGCCGTCAGACCGGGACGCACCCTGTTTAAATTGAGTAAAGGAAAGGTTGCGCCGTCGCCGATCATCGACCCATTCATTAGCCAGGAGTTCGATAGCTTCGCGCACCGCGACTTGGAGTTTTTCGGTAACTCCATGGGCAAAGCGGTGGCTCTGCTCTTCGAGTTTATCATGCAGAACTTCGTCGGATTCGCCGTCCGGGCACAAGGTTTCGGCTGAGAGAAAAGCGGCAAGATGGTTAAAAGTGTTCTTCTCCTTGCGGCCAAAAGCGTCATCAAGGTCAAACGTGAGATAGCGGCCTTGGGCAAAGGTGTGTTTGTCGAGAAGGAGGATCTGGCTGCCGGCCAGAAATATGACCCAACGCGGAGCTTCTTCCTCGGTAAAAATCTTGCCGATGGCTCGATTCCAATCGCCATCAATAAGATGGTTTTCAGGCGTTGATAATTGCTCGGCCAGGGGTTCCATATCGAGAGGGTCTTCCGTAGGTTGGCCCTCCTTAAGATTGGCATAGGGCAGACAAAAGCAAGTTTCACAAATGACCAGCCAAGGTTTGTTATAGCGGTTGACGCGCCCCATTACCGGCACATACGCGGTATTGCCGGATACCGGCAGGTCAAAGGCGGTATAATCAGTATATCCCAAAGCCTCAAGTAGATGTGAGTGCCAACCGGCAATATCTTCAGCCTGCCAACGCTTCTCAGGTTTATCAAAATCGAGGGCTGTAGTTTTGGCGCTGAAATAGCGTAGAGTCAGACTTTGGGTTTTTCTGGGGACGGACTGCGACCCTTCGTTATTCCATTTGGTGATCAGGCCTTTAAGATCTTTGGCAAAGGTTGAGTCCAGGTAGTGAGAACTATAATATTCGCCAACATTGGTGATACAGGTATCAAGAGGCATTACTCTTTTCCTCCGATGACCAGCAGTAGCTGCGTGGAAGGTTCTCGGGCCGCCGTAAAATGGGTGTCACGCCAGTTTTGTTCCCGGTCTTTCAAATAATCTTTCATCTCTTCGAGCATAAGTCGGTATCTTTTGGCTTTTTTACTGGCTTCACCAAGGTCTTTGATCTGGCTTTCCAGTAACTCTTGGCGTTTTTTGCGCCAGGCGCGTAAGCGTCTCTCTTCTTCGAGAAGCAGGGGGTTAAGTTCGTTTTCCCGTTTATCAAGAAGCTGTCGCATGCGCTGAAGGCTCTGTTCTACTGCTGAATGGATAAGCATTTGGGCGGCGGAGAGGTTTGGTTCGGCACCGGTATTGATGAGTTTCTCGAAATTTGCGATTTTCAGGGCGTCAAATAGTGGTTGTTGTTTGACGATACCATCTTTATGAAATGATATGGCATGGGCATCGACTACCAGTGGGGTTCCGGCTTTTGAGCTTACCTGGCCAATAAAACAGAAACAGAGTTCGCCGGGGGCAAAATTTTCAGAGAGGATAAATGGGGCTTCGCCCCGTTTAACCTGCATCAGCAGACGTTCTGTGAGCCATTGCATGATCGGGTGGTTCTCACCGCAAAGAAGCTCTTTGGCCCAGTAGCCGGAAGTGTTGCGGGCAGCCTCGATGGCGATATTGACGCGGGCGGGATCATCAGTCAGCCAGAATTCACTGTTTTCGGGCCATGATTCCATAGGGATCGCCGTAGCTCCGAAAATGACATCGCCTTTACTGTCAGGTGCCCCAAGCCGTCTTTTCAGGTCTTTGGGAGCGGTAATTTTTATAAGTTTACCCAGCTCTTGAATTTGGTGGTAATCGTGGTTGTGATCAGAAAGAAATTTGTAGCCTTGTAAAAGAAAGTCTCTATTTGAAAAAAGAGGTATCCGTTGAGAAATAGTTTCCGGTTGTGAGGTGTTGGTTTCGAGTTGAGGCAAAGGTTTTTCCAAATCGTTGGCAGTCAGAAAATTTAAAAAATCATCGTGGCCGTCTTGATTAGCTTCACTTAACATGGTCGCCATTTCAGATGTTTCAGGATCTGCTGCGGCTGCGGTTTTTTCCAAAACATCAATATCACCCGACAAAATACCTTGACTGGCAATGTACTCTTCTTCGGCTTGGGGATCGTATAGTTCCAGGACAGACTCACCCGATTGCCGCAAACGATTTATCTCTTCGACTTTCTCAACCAGCCGGGTAAAAATTGCCGCATCACCCTTTATTACTCCCTGTTCAGTATTGACCATGAGGTAGCGAAGTTCGGGTGTCTTTTTCTGGCCCAGTCGGTCTATTCTGCCATTTCTCTGGATCAGGGTAATAATCGACCAGGGCAGGTCATAGTGGATGATATGGTGACATTCGTGATGGAGGTTGATACCCTCCGAGGCCACATCGGTGGCCAGCAAAAGGCGCACGGCAGCCGAGCCGGTGGCAAAGGCTTCAACCGTTTTCATAAGGTGAAGATCGGGGGTTGAACCATTAATAGTTGCCAGCACCTGAGAGGACTGCTCTTCAAATTTTTCGCTATATTTAAAATTGAAATCGCGGGCTAAAACCGGGGCCAGAGCTCGTTGAGTTCTGGGAGATTCTGTAAATATGAGGACTCGCGGGCTATTTTTCTTGCCTGTCCAGCCAATTTCAAGAAGTTGTTGTTTGAGGAGTTGGTAGCGGGAAGACTGTGATATCTCAAGTTTTCCAAGAGCGGATTCAAGACGCTTGAGATAGGTGATTTCAGGACTGCTCTGATTATTATTGCCCTGGTCATTCTTATCAAGATGTTGCAAGCGTTTCCGGACGGTCTCAATGCAGGCCTCCGGGCTGGATAAGAAAAGCTTGTAAAGTACGTATTGAACCATAACATGATGATGCCAGCCTTTACGTGAACCTTCGCCCTCTTGCTGTAGCTGTTTTGTCTCGCGTCGTAGATCGCCAAGGATCATGTAGACAGCTTCCTCCTCAGGCGACGCATCCACTGTTGTTTTGGTAATTGGAATAACCTCTCGATCGGAGAGTAAGTCACCGGCATCCTCACGCACATCCTCTTTAAAACGCATCAGGAAAAAGCTTTTAATGTCATCTTTATTGTAACTTTTAAAGTGCGGATCCGGGATAACTGAAGGATCGAGAAGGGATATAAGCCGGCCGAAGGTCTCTCTTTTGCCGTTATGCGGGGTTGCCGTGGTCAGCAGAACGCTGTCGGCTCGCCGGGAAAGCTGGCGGGCCAGGCGATAACTTAAATTACGCTCCGGCACACTGGCTCCAGCCACGTTATGGGCTTCGTCAATAACGACCACATCCCAGTGAGTGTCTTTCAGGAAATGTTCATAGCGGGCAACATTTTTCAGGGTGTCAATGCTGATTATAACGCGCTGATAGACCTCAAAAGGATTTTTGTTGGCTGGAATCTTGAGCCGTAATTTGGCAATTCCAGCTGAATCGAGCCTTACTAAAGGGATGGCAAAACGATTCCACAGCTCCGCCTGAAATTGGGTGAGCATTGATTTCTTGGCCAGCACCAGAATCCGATTGGCACGACCCCGGCGCATAAGCTCGGTTAGAATCATGCCAACCTGGATGGTCTTGCCCAGTCCCACGGCATCGGCCAGTAGAAGTCGGGGCCGTAGCTGTTTTAAAGCCCGGCTGACAGTTTCGACTTGGAACTTCATGGGTTTGAAAACCCCAAGGCCATCCAGTTCCGGCTTAATACCCGAGGTCGGCATCTGTCTTAACTGCGCCCCAAGAAAAAGCTTTGACAGTTTGTAACCGTTTGAGTTGTCTTTGATAAGCTTGGTGTTGCGAGGATCAACCGGAATAATTTCATCCAACTGGGTCAGAAAAATGGCTTCATGGC
>JAYEMC010000125.1:0-4219 GCA_034717935.1 Pseudomonadota bacterium
TCCTGAAAACGGAAAATGCGGCCGGTCGCATCATCTCCAGCGTCGCCAGGACGCCGAACGGTGACATCGTCGGTCATAACGCCCTCTACCAAAGCGCTCCTTACAAAAAAATCTACGAGACCGGTGCTGGCGTTGTCCATGCCGACTATCGCGGCGGCCACGGCATTTTTACAGATATGGTTGCCCACGGCATTGAAGTTGGCAGCAAACGTTTCGGGGTCGAATTAGTCTACGGTGAAGCCGTCTGCAACCATGTTTTCTCTCAGAAACTCGGTCATAATATTGGTTTAGTAACCCGAGCTATCGAGGTCGATCTGATGCCGGCAGCGGCTTACAGTCAGGAAAAGAGCGCCCAAGGCCGGGTTTCAACTACGCTTAATTTCAAAACCCTGAAAGCTCACCCCCATACAATTTACCTGCCCCCTCTTTATGAGCAGCAATTACGCTTCATTTACAAAACTCTGGATGATCAGCGCACCTTCATACTTGCTAATCAATCACTACCCGAAAATGTAAAAACCCAACTCAAAACCGAGGTTTTTAGTTTCGCCAACGTCGCCAGAATCGCGGTCATGGAAAACGGCAGCGATTTTGCTGAAACTTTAAAAAGAGAAGAGCAACGCTTGTTGAAAGAGGGAGTTGAAATTTTTCAGGTGTGGCTCAATTTGGCATCTCCCGATATCGGTACAGCAGCCGCCATTTTAAAACAATCGGGTTATTTCCTGGGCGGTATTCTGCCGCGCTGGTTTGATACAGACGGTTTGCTGATGCAAAAAATTATGGGAAAACCCAATTGGGATGAGATGCAGATTCATTTTGCTGACGACCGCAAGATCGTCGATCTGGTACGGGCCGACTGGCAACTCTCTTAAAAAACTTAACGGAATTGTAACTATTCAGCGTAATCACCTTAAAGCCACTACAAATGGTGCGAACATTGGCTTCGCCCGGCTTCGAGGGGGACACAGCTCAGATCGGCAAGCGGCTTGACAGCCGCCGCCTGGAGCAATGTCCCCGTATCGAGATAGTTTGAAAAGTAGATTATGCTGAATAGTTTCAACGGAATTTAAATATGTCCACAGAAACAGTTGACACCCTAATTATCGGTGGCGGCCTCAGCGGCATCTATGCCGCAAATCTTTTGGCCCAAAGAGGTGAATCTTTTGTCGTTCTTGAAGCCCGTGAGCGTCTCGGCGGCCGGATTTTGTGCCCCGAGAATCAGGGATTTTTTTCCGATCTCGGCCCCTCCTGGTACTGGCCCGCGATTCACCCGAAAATGGCGCAGCTCATTCAAACCTTGGGACTTAAGGGATATCGACAATTTGAAGAAGGTTTGGGGCGCTTTCAAAGCTCTAATGGAGCCGTGCAAACGGTCAGCGGTTACGCCAATGAACCTCTTTCCTGGCGGCTGAACGGAGGCATGATGGCCCTGATCGTAAAACTTTGCGAAGATATTCCAAAAAATACCATCCGGCTTAATCATCCGGTCTGCAATATTGAAAAAATGGGCCGCGAAGCTCTGGTCAGCGTCGGTGAACTCGAAAAAGAGCCCTGGGTTCAATTTAAGGCCAAAAAAGTAATTCTCGCCTTGCCTCCACGCCTCGCCGCCTCAACGATTCTCTTTACTCCCGATCTCCCAACAAACCTGACCCAGGCGATGTTGAAAATCGGCACCTGGATGGCAGGTCAGGCAAAAGTCACCGCCCTCTACGAAAAACCTTTCTGGCGCCAGGCTAAGCTCTCGGGCCAGGCTTTCAGCCAACGCGGCCCCATGGGTGAGCTCCACGATGCCTCCAACCATAAACAAGGCCCCTACGGATTAACCGGATTTGTCGGGCTTCCGGCAGCTCAACGCAGCGATCAAGCTCTTTTGAGCGAAGCAATTCTCAACCAACTCGCCCTTATCTACGGCCCGGCGGCAGCCCAGCCGATAAGTTTCTACTATAAGGATTGGGCGCGAGAGAAATTTACCGCCACCCAACTTGATCAACCGCCGATGTATGCCCACCCCCTCTACCACCCTCCGGCCAACCAAACCTCCTTTTGGAACGACATCATCCATTTTGCCGGGACTGAAACCGCCAATCAACACGGCGGCTACCTCGAAGGTGCCCTGACCGCTGCCCAACGGGCGGTAGGATAAATCCGGCTTGACATCGCCCTGAAAACTAATTACTAATTTTTTACAATTAGTAATTAGTTTGGAGTCAAAAATGAAAATTCCAGTCAACCCTCCAGAAAGCATCAATCTTTCTGCTATCATTTCAACGTTAAACCCAGTTCAGGAAGAAGCTTTTAATCAAAACATTAAGCCTCTCGATAATAAAGACAGATATCTGCATTGGGATAAACTGCGTCATCTCACCCCTCCTGAAAATTTAAGCTCCAAGAACTGGTGGTACGCGACTAAACTTGGACGTAAACTAACAACCGCCCAAATCCCCTTACTCAGCATCAATAATAACAAATTCTGTTTCTGTGTTCCCGATACCATACAAAAATCATTACATGAGCTGGACATGCAGACAGCCGGCACGATTAAAACACCTATTCAACTCAGTAAGCAGGACAAAACAACCTATCTGGTCAGATCATTAATCGAGGAAGCTATATCGTCAAGTCAGTTGGAGGGTGCTGATACGACAAGAAAAGTTGCCAAAGAGATGATTCGCCAGGGCCGCAACCCCCAAAACCGAAGCGAGCAGATGATTTCCAATAATTACAACGCTATGAGATTCATCAGCGAATACAAAAACGAAAAACTTAATGTCCCCATAATCTTTGAATTACACCGCATCCTTACTGAAAAAACCCTGGACATCCCCGAAGACGCCGGGAAATTCAGAGACAGTGAAGATCAAATCCAGATTATCGACAGAGTACAACAAAACATACTTTTTGTGCCACCCCCGGCAGCCGAGATTAGCGAAAGGATGAAAGCTTTTTGTAATTTTGTCAACAGTGAAGAGAGCTGTTTTATCCATCCCATCATTAAAGCCATTATCATACATTTCATGCTGGCCTACATACACCCTTTTGTCGATGGCAATGGCCGAACTTCAAGGGCTCTGTTTTACTGGTTTCTAGCTCGTAAAGGATATTGGCTGATGGAATTTATTTCAATTTCGAGTATCATCCAAAAATCCCGCAGTAATTATGAGAGAGCCTTTCTTTACACAGAAACGGATGAAAATGACCTGACCTATTTTATCTTCAACCAGATTGACGTAATTAATAAGGCGGTAGAACAGTTCCACCGTTATTTGAACAAAAGAAATCAAGAAAAACAGAAGCTCAAAATATTTTTGCAAAGAGGTGCGATTAAAATACAACTCAACCCTCGTCAAATGACCCTGCTGAGACATGCCTTGGCAAACCCGCGTTTCACATACAAAATAAGAGATTACCAAAGAACTCATAACATCACTTATCAGACCGCGAGACAAGATCTTCTCGACATGAGCCTAAAAAGATTATTAGATCAAGGCAAACTGGGGCGAGAATTTATTTTTATAGTTCCAGATAATCTCAGGCAAAGATTGAAGATAAACAAAGCTTAAACCATTCAACTAACCCGCAAATCCATATAATATGTCATATAATCAACTTAATGCTGTAGTGATGCCGGATGGCAACATCCAACTGGAGTGGGGCACCACTCCCGGGAAAATCAGCCAATCCGGTGAAAATCTGCAAAACGAGATCTATGAACACTATTCAAATGATCTGGAAAGCTGGCTCTTTTATCTCGGATTCTGCAATAACAAGAGAGCTTTATCTCTATCTCCGGCGTTACAATTTTGGCGCAGATTCTCTGTTCTCTTCGTCCGCAAACTTAAACTGACACCTAATCTGGAAGAGTTCCGCAACCAGGTCATCATCCCCTTGTTTGACGAGGAGATCACCCGGCTACTGGAGCAGATTCCGATGATGCCGGGCAGTGAATATCTTCATGCCGAGCTTTTTATCGAGTTATGGGAAACCCTGCACCGATCATTTTCACAAATAATTGCGGCCTATACGGGCTCGGTTGAAGAATTTTTCAAAGAGTTAAGCCCCGACGTTCATCTGGCGGGCCGCATCTATTTTCATCTGGTTGAAAACAAAACCGGCGACGACCCGTTTGCCTTTCTCGCCACCTATTCGACCCGGCTGGACGAGGAGGGCGAATCCCGGCATCTGCCGTTAAAGTATGCCCTGGAAGAGTATGAGGACGACA
>JAYEMC010000126.1:0-4216 GCA_034717935.1 Pseudomonadota bacterium
AGAGTTTGCATTTTGTCGCGCGTTTTGGGTTAGCCTTGGTAGTTGGCGGGGCATTTGGCAATATGATTGACCGTTGGCGTTTTCATAAAGTAGTTGATTTTCTCGATTTCTACTGGCAGAATTGCCATTGGCCCGCTTTTAATATTGCAGATTGTGCGATTAGCATCGGTGTGACTCTACTACTGCTTGATGCGCTTTTGGGTATTAAGAGGCAGTAATTAGCAAATGTATCCAATCCTTTTTAAACTTGGGCCGTTGACCCTGCATACGTACGGTTTTTTTGTCGCCTTGGGGTTTTTGTTGGCTCTGACCTGGACCCATTATGAGAGCCTGCGACGGGACCTTGATCCTGAGATTTTTCATGATCTCTTTTTTTATGTCGTGGTTGCCGCACTGATCGGGGCCCGATTTTTCTATGTTGTTCTCAATTTTTCATATTTTCGTCAAGACCCTTTTGCAGCTTTTCGTCTTTGGGAGGGCGGGCTGGTTTTTTACGGTGGTTTTCTTTTCGCCGTACCGGTTTTTATCTGGCGTATACGTCGTTGGCAAAAACCCGCGCTTGAGATTTTAGATGTTGGTACACCGGCCTTGGTTCTGGCTCAGGCTGTTGGACGACTAGGTTGTTTGTCCGCCGGCTGTTGTTATGGTAAACCGTGTCAATCAGCTGTCGCAATAACTTTCACCAATCCTTTAAGCCATGCGCCATTATATCAGGCGTTACACCCAACTCAGATTTATCACGGGTTGGCGAATCTCTCCATTTTCTTGATTTTAGTCATCGTTTCGCGGCGTACTCAGTTGCGTGGCACCTTAGTTGTTGGCTATCTTCTCCTCTATGGAACTTTGCGCTTTATTATTGAATTCTGGCGTGGTGATCCGCGCGGTTTTCTCGACGGATTTTCTACTTCGCAATGGATAAGTGTCGGACTTGTTGTTTCCGGTATTATTCTCTGGTTTTTTAAGGTTAGAAAGAATCATCTTGTATAAAACAATCTCTCCCTTGGTTCTGGCTTCACAATCGCCGCGTCGGCGCAAGCTTTTAAATCAGATGGGAATCGAATTTTCCCTGGCTAGTGCGGATATTGAAGAGGTGCAATGGGTCGATGAGAAGGCGGTCGATTTTGTTGTACGTATGGCTTGTGAGAAAGCCTTGGCAGTTGCTGCAGACCATTCCGATTGTTGGATTCTTACTGCCGATACGATAGTTGTCATCGATGATGAAATCCTTGGAAAACCTGAAGATGTAAATGATGCCTGTCGCATGCTGGCTCAAATTGCCGGACGCTGGCACCAGGTTTTTACTGCATTTACACTGCATCATCAAATAAAAGAAAAAACAATTACCCTGTATGACACCAGCCGCGTTAAAATAGCCGCCCTCAACCAAGATGTTATCGCCGCCTATGTAGCCGGGGGAGAACCGCTCGATAAAGCCGGCTCATACGCCGTACAGGGAGTAGGTGGAGCTTTCGTTGAAGCCATCGAAGGTTCTCCGACAACCGTTATCGGATTACCATTACACTTAGTTATGACACAGCTTTTAAATAACCAAATAATCGTTCTAAAGCTTTGAGAACCACAAATGGACACAAATTTACACAAATCTTTCTTAAAGAAAGAAACATATAATATTGTCGGATGTGCTTTGGAGGTTCTTAATACACTCGGTCATGGTTTGCTGGAAAAGCCTTATGAAAATGCTCTTGCAACTGAATTTAAGTTACGGGACATACCTTTTGTTCAGCAACCACGATTCGATGTAATTTATAAAAATGTAAAAGTTGGCGAATATATTCCTGATTTAATCGTATATGATCAAATTGTAGTTGATACTAAAACAATAGAACATATAACTGAGCATGAATATGGACAAATGTTAAATTATTTGAGAATAACAGGTCTTAAGGTGGGCTTGATCCTTAATTTCAAGCACTCTACTTTTGTCTGGAAGCGCCTAATATTGTAAATAATTTGTGTAAATTTGTGTTTATTTGTGGTTCAAAAAATTATTAACCGCTATTGAATTTATTATGACTGAAAAATCAACCTTCCAACAGCGTCTTTCCGTTGTAAAAAACCGTATGGCGGCGGCTTGCCGACGTTCGGGCCGTTCTATTGATGATGTTACGTTGATCGCCGTCAGTAAAACTTTTCCTTTTTCTCGTTTGGAAGAGGCTTATACTGCCGGACAGCTACATTTCGGCGAAAACTATATGCAGGACTGTTTAGCTAAAATGGAGCAGGCTAAATCTTTGGGGCTCCCTTTTAAATGGCACTTTATCGGCCATCTCCAGAGCAATAAGGCTAAATATTTTAATCCGCAGTTTTATCTGTTTCATGCTCTTGATTCATTGAAACTCGCTCAGCAATTAGCCCGGGTTGCCCTGAGTCAGGGGTTAACAGCCTCGGTTCTGGTTCAAGTTAATATTGCCCTTGAAGCTTCAAAATCGGGTGTTGCCCCTATGGAGTTGATTGCTTTTCTTGATAAATTACGCTATATTGAGGGATTGTCAATAGAAGGTCTAATGACGATTCCCCCGGTTACTGTTTCTTCTGAAGAGAGTCGTCCTTACTATCGGGATCTTTTTACGAAATTTCATGAGGCCAGGGAAGCCTTTTTTTTAGGCGATCCTGCCTTCCGTCATCTCTCAATGGGAATGTCTAACGATTTTGAAATTGCTATAGAGGAGGGCGCTACCTGTGTCAGGGTCGGCAGCCTTCTTTTTGGCGATAGAACAAAAAGAATATAAGGATCTTTTTTAATGGAGTCAGTAAAACAAAATAAGCTTTGGGGAGGGCGCTTTACTGCTCCTACCGATGAGTTAGTTGAGGAGTTTACGGCCTCGATAAATTTCGATAAACGACTCTATAACGAAGATATCGTCGGCAGTATCGCCCATGCCCGAATGCTTGGCCGGCAGCAGATTATTTCTCAAGCCGTTGCCGATAAATTGATTACAGCCCTTGAGCAGGTCAAAGAAGAGATAGAATCAGGTGAGTTTGTTTTTTCGGTTGCGCTTGAGGATATCCATATGAATATTGAGAGTCGGCTTGGGGAAATTGTTGGTTCTGAGATTGCGGGCCGGCTCCATACCGGACGGAGTCGGAATGATCAGGTCGCTCTTGATCTACGACTTTTTTTAAGATCGCAATTAGAGCAGGTCGAAGGTCTGCTTTTAGATTTGATTTCTGTTTTTGTAGATCAGGCTGAATCTAATTTGAATGTTGTGATGCCCGGTTTTACTCATTTGCAGCAAGCCCAGCCGGTTCTATTCTCGCATCATTTGCTGGCTTATGTCGAGATGTTCAGGCGTGATTATGAACGCTTGGCTGATTGTCGTAAACGTCTCTCACTTTCTCCTTTAGGTTCCGGGGCGCTGGCCGGCAGCAGTTTTCCTTTAGATCGAATGATGGTTGCTGAAGAACTTGGCTTTTCCGGTGTAACCGCTAATAGTCTTGATGCCGTCAGTGACCGGGATGGCGTGGCTGAAGCACTTTTTGATTTTTCCCTTTTAATGGTTCACCTTTCACGTTTTTGTGAAGAGCTGGTTCTCTGGTCTTCGGTCCAGTTCGGTTTTATTACGCTGAGCGACTCTTTTTGTACCGGCAGCAGCATTATGCCGCAAAAGAAAAATCCTGACGTACCTGAACTTATTCGGGGTAAGTCGGGGAGGGTTGTGGGCTCTTTGGTGTCACTGTTGATGACGCTGAAGTCTCTGCCTTTAGCGTACAATAAAGATATGCAGGAGGATAAGGAGCCGTTGTTCGATGCGCTTGACACGGTTGCCGGTTCATTGCGTATTATGACGGCTATGATCAAAGAGATGCATGTAAATGTGGAGACTCTGGCTGACCAGGCCGGTGCCGGGTTTTCTACGGCTACCGAGATTGCTGATTATCTGGTTCGTAAGGGGCTGCCGTTTCGTTCAGCACATGAGATAGTAGGCCAGGTGGTTTCATATTGTGAACAGAACAACCTTATCTTTACTGACCTCACAATCTCTCAATGGCATCAGTTCTCAACCCTTATACAAGATGACCTCTTTGCCTTTTTAGCCCCTCAGGATGCGGTCGACGCCAAAAATCTTTACGGTGCAACCGCCTCGAACCGAGTCGCCGAGCAAATTAATCTGCTACGAAAATATCTGGTTAAATAGTGTCTGACCGAAAACCTGACAATTTTCTTGAGTGCAAGGCAGGCTCAGATTTTAACCAC